>NZ_DALZYO010000015.1:49240-124460 GCF_031988165.1 Neobacillus sp. | reverse complement strand
GTTCAGCGACGTAAGAGCTGGACTGAACCGACTGAGATAAATGGAAACTTGTCGATTGGCAAGCCGTTGGCGCAGACAGAGACGTAGTTGAATTTATGCGAAATAGGAAATGAACTAACCACAAGTGTTTTGTGATACTTTCCTATTAGCCAAAAAACCGCACTAATGAAAAATTCACTGTGCGGCTGTATTATGGACCCAGAATTCTTAATAAATTGTAAGTAACCGCAATGTTCAAAACTATTTCGGCAAAATAATATCAACGATCGTTCCGATTCCTTCTTTACTTCGAATGACTATGTTCCCATTATTTTCTCTTAGGATTTTAAAACATACCGTAAGACCTAAACCTGTTCCCCGTTCTTTTGTCGTATAAAAAGGTTCACCTAACTTTTGTAACATAAACTTCGCTATACCGTCGCCGTTATCAATCACTCGAATTCTCATTCTGTTTTCTTGAATTTCTTCAGATTTAATTCTAATCCTCCCGTTCTTTGACACAGCCTCTAAAGAATTTTTGAGAATATTAATTAATACTTGCTTTACCTGCTTTTCTTCTATGGCGGAAGTTTTTAATATTCCTTTAGTTTGAATCTCGATAGACGCTTGGATAAGCAGTGCTGTAGAATCCAGTAAAATTTTCACATCATGAATCACTTTATCGATATTTACTATTTTACTTGTTTGGCCTGAAGCCTGAGGCTTAGCGATAAATAGCAATTCTCCAACCACATCATTAATCCGGTCAATTTCATCTGAAATTATGGACAAATAATACTTCTCATTGGAATCGAAAACGCTTTGATCCAATAGTTTAATGAAACCTTTGATCGACGTAAGAGGATTTCTTATTTCGTGGGCAATTCCCGCAGCCATTTCACCGAGTACTCTTAAATTCTCGGACTTAACCAGCATCTCTTCTTCTTTTTTCCTTTTCGTGATATCGGTGCCAAGACAAAGAGTATGGTCATGATTACCTTTGAAATAAATGGGTAAAAATTGCCACTCAACGATTCGCATTCCCCCATTACAGTGGATAACTGTTTCATTCGAGTCCTTCTCTTCCTCAATAAAAAGAACTTCCTGATTGAATTTATTTTCTTTTATACCGATTATCTCGTCTGAACTCTTATTACAAAGTTCGGCAAGGGCTGTATTTATGATAACGAGCTGATCATTACTGTCTTTAACATAAATAAAATTAGGATTGATATTTAAGATAATTTCTAAAAATCTTCTTTCCTCTTTTAATTCCTGATTCATTTTTTCGATGGTTGCATTTTGAAGAACAAAGTAGGCTGCGAATAGAACGATCGCCGCACAAATCGTATTTAAAATCGAAAAGAATAACGGTAAGACCAAAAATCCACTTAAAATCCCGTTAACAAAGATAAATAACGAAGCAAAAACGAGTGATCGTAAAAATTCCTTTATTTTCCCATCTGAGATTTTCTGGCAAATAAACAGCAGTAAGAATGAATGAACAAAGACGAGAATAATATTTAAAGTAAATGTAATGTTTAAAGTACTGTAGATTGGAATATAGTGGGCCGGAAATGATGGATATTCATGAATCAAATTTATCTCGGAAACTCCGTAGGAAGTAAAGTTCACAGCGTAAACAACCGAACTAAACAACAGGACGAAATAGAATATCCACTTATTAAATAATAGTTTATGATGCTTCTTAATGTTTTTGTTAGCAAGTCCGGTTTTGAATATGTTAAATGCTATATAGTATAACAAAGGCATGATCATAATAGGACCAAAGCGGAAAAGCCTGAAAAGAAAATCAATGGTCGGTTTTGATAAATAATCCTGCGCATATAAAAACGCTATATCAATCTGCCAAATGGATAAGAAAAATAAAAAATAAGCAATCGACTTAGCTAAAGCAATTTTGTTTCCCCAAAAAATGATGATCCCACAGAAAAGCGGGATTAATGATATTGAAAACAATAGGATAAATTCCAATGGATAAACAGCCCTTCTACATTTTTGAAAGTAATAAACACGAGTTGTTGCCGCCATACCCGTGTGAGGTGATAGCAACCTTATTAACCTCTCCATAAATTATTTCGGTCACAATGGGCACATCCGAATATTGTTCAGGATTGGATTTAATTGTTGCAGGAATAAAATTATTTTCTAAGCTGATTAAGCTGGCAATCGCCTGAATAGCTCCGGTTGCACCTAGAAAATGTCCGGTCATTCCTTTGATGGAAGTAATGGGAACAGAGTTTCCAAACATAGTTTTGTGTACGAGAGCCTCAATCCGGTCATTTTCCTTTATGCCGAGAGCCTGGCTGTTCACATAGGTGGGAATCTGTCCATTTAAACATTGCTTTATCGCTTCAAGCATCTTGGATCCAGATGAGTCAGAGTGGTAGATAGAGATGCCATCCTGGTTCATATAGGCCCCCTCTACCCAACCTTTAATGTTCACATTTCTGCTTTTTGCAGATTGTTCACTTTCGAGTACAAGAATGCCAGCTCCTTCAGATAAGACAAAACCTTTGTCATCTGAAAAAGGTCCGCCTGCCACGGATTCATCTAACTCCCTCGCCGTGAGCCGGAGTTTAGAAAAACCATGCACCACAACATCCGTTAACGTACTTTCTACTCCACCGACAATACAAATATCAAGTGAACCCGCTTCAATTAATGTTTTACCTAAGTTAATCGCGTCAGTACTTGCCGTACAGCTATTGCTTAAAGTTAATGACATCCCATTCAACTCGAAAAAGGAACTCACAGATGTAGACAGGCTGTTTGTGTTCATTTTTCCTATTCCAAAGGGAGAAATTTGATTGGATTGATTGAGTCTCAGGCTGAAATTTTCCACTTCAGCAATATTTCCTCCCGAGGTACCAATAATAACGCCAACTTTTTTATCCTTGATATTGTTTGAAAGACTAGCCATCTCGATTGCTTCGTAGGAAGCTGAAATAGCCAACTGTGAGGTTCTTGGATATCTTTTCAATACTCTTGGTTCAAGTACTGATAAGTCTTCATCAATAACCCCGCACACCAATTGCAAGCCATTCATAAATTGCACTTTTTTTGAAATAACTTTTCCATTTTCCAAAACAAATTTAAAATCTGTAGCAGATTGAATTTTCGGAGCTTTAATGCCATAACCAGTTATCAATACCTTCAATTTTAGGTTGCCCCTTTAAAGTTTATTAATCTACCAAAATTATAACTCATTTCATAGATTTTGGAATTGATAATTTTTTTTCCAAAAGGGACTAGTCATTCATCGGAATAATAGTAAAGGCCTTTCCGTATTTCGGAGAGGCCCTTTTTTGAATATTTCAGATGGTTAAAGCAAAGTAAAAAAATTAAAGAATTATTTTAAAGACACGCAAAATTTTAAGAGTTCTTACGAATTATAAGATTATAAAAATCCACTATTTTCGGTTAAGCACCTTCTTCCCCATTCGCTCAAACAATCGTGGAAAGAGAACATACACCGCGCTTCCCATGTTCATCCAACGCGGTAGATTGATTTCCCTTGTTTTCGTCAGCATGCTATCAACGATCTTCCGAGCGACATATTCAGGCTGGAGTATGAACCGCTGTACATTTTTTACATAAGTACCTTTTTCATCGGCAATGTTAAAAAAGTTGGTGGCAATTGGCCCTGGATTTACCGATGTAACCATGACATTATAATCGGCAAGCTCCATCCGCAGTGAATTCGTATAGCCAAGTACGGCGTGTTTCGTCGCTGAATAGACACTCGATTTTGGGGTAGCAATTTTACCAGCCTGGGAAGCTATATTAATAATATGGCCAAAACGACGTGTGCGCATCTTTGGCAAGACCATGCTTGTGCATGCCATTAGCCCAACCACATTTACGTCAAACATCCCTTTGATCTCATCCATGGTTGCTTCATGGGCTTCACGGAATACCCCAAAGCCGGCATTATTTACAAGGATATCTATTTGACCAATTTTCTCAAAAATTTGTTCAAAAACTGCTTGCACTTTTTCTGTATCAGAGACATCAAGCTGAAAAACATCCACTTTCACCTGATGCTTTTGCTGCAGTTCGGACTGAAGTTGCTGCAGCTTATCGATGCTCCGTGCAAGCAAGACGAGACTCGCACCGCTTGCAGCACATAGCTTGGCGATTTCCGCACCGATTCCTCCGGATGCACCGGTAATGACAATATTTTTCCCTTTTAATTGTTCCCTCACCATTTTAACACCTCATCTGAGTTGGCCCCGTTCGTTTAAGACTTCGCTTGGTATAGCATGGGCTGACTATCCTTACTAATAATTTCCCCGATGGATGATAAATAGTCAAGCTGGGCCACTGTTTCTGACATCGTTAACATCGGTTCGCGTTGATAGACAGACGGAAATAGGCGTTTGCAGATTTCAAAAACGGTGAGTTGTTCTTCTTTCAGCCAGTTGTTGACCGTCATCGCCCGCTCATGCTGTCGCGAAAGTCTTTTTTCAATCAGATCTGCTAACCCGTAAACCTCTTTGCCATGCCCCGTATAGACACATTGAATCGGGTAAGACAATAGCTTCTTCATCGAAACATTATGTTGCAACTGTGGCTTCGGTCTTTCTTTTCCACCAGGTACAGGAGGCTCGAGCAATGGATTCGGTGAGATATGTGCTAAGATCAGATCACCGCCAATCAATATTCCATCCTGTTCCCGAAAAAGAGCAATTTGACTTTGGGCATGACCAGGTGTTTCAATAACCTGCCACTCACTAAGCCCAAGAGGGGTCATCCCTTCAACGAGATGTCCAGTCAGTGAACGATTACAGGAATACTTCAATGTTTTTCTTAGCTTAGAAAGCAAGGGAAAATATTCCTTAGGCAGCCCAAACTCGTGAAAAAGAACTCCAAAAAAATCCTCTTGTTCTTGAAAAAAGGCTTCAGTTGGATGGATCCATCTTTCATTTAGCGGATGACCATAGATCTCTAATGAATCAGGGAAATAGTCGAGCATCCCCACGTGGTCAGGATGATGATGAGTAAGAATCACTTGCTCAATATCCTTAGGGCTTAAATGTAAATCAGCCATTTGCTCTGTAAGTGAATTCCATGACTCTTCCGTTTTCACCCCTGCGTCAACAAGCGTTAACCGCTCTCCTTGAACCAAATAAACATTTACATCCCCGACCGGAAAAGGAGTTGGTAAGGTAATCTTGGCTATTCCGTCTTTCCATTCTGTCATTCAAAAAACTCCTAACATTATTGTTGGATAAAGAAATCATGTGAACAATTTTTGACAATTACTATATAAAATAAAGTGTAGCGATTTTTTCACCTATTGTCATTATTTCTGCATAGTTTATTTTTAAAAAACAAAAAATTCTGTAAATATCCCTCTTGACAGACAGGCTGTTCATCTTGCATAATCACAATTAAAATTTGATTCGATTGAAAGCGATGAATAAGGCCAGTAAATGAGAAATGGCGATAGAGAGTGAAGTTCAAAAGGCTGAGAGACTTCACCGCCCTCTTAATCATTGAACCTACCTTAGGAGCATTTAGGAAAACCTAACGCACATCCGGCGTTATCGGAGTCGAGTGAACCTTGGTGATTTTTTGAAAATCAAGGTAAATGAAGGTGGTACCGCGGAATCTAAACCTTTCGTCCTTTATGGATGAAAGGTCTTTTTGTTTTTTTAAGAAAAGCGGAGGCGTGAAGTACACTAGCCACTGGGTGCTGGAACTAGACATTAGAAAAAAAGGAGGAACATTTATGAAAAAAATGGTGATTGTTGGTGCAGGGTCAATGGCTGAAGCATTTATTTCTGGAATTCTAGAAAACGATGTAATTGATAGAAAAAATATCTGGGTGACAAACAATTCAAATGAAAAAAGACTGGGAAATCTTAGCGAACGATATGGTGTCCAAAGTACGTATGATTTGAATGCTCTTTTCGACGGCGCGGACCTTGTAATGTTGGCGATGAAGCCAAAGGATGCCGCAACTGCCATTCAATCAATTCGAGCATACTTATCTGAGCGAATGCTGGTGGTTTCTGTTTTAGCTGGTGTATCCATGAGCACGATTGAAGCTTTAGCAAGAATACCGCTTGCGATTGTAAGGTCAATGCCAAACACGTCAGCCGCTGTTGGCAAATCAGCAACTGCTGTTGCGGCAAATAATCGTGTTACCGATCAGCAAATAGAAACAACAAAAATCCTCTTTGGAACAGTTGGCTTAACTTCTTTTGTTGAAGAAGAGCAGTTGGATGCCGTAACAGGGCTATCCGGGAGCGGACCTGCCTATATCTATTATCTTATCGAAGCGATGGAAAAAAGTGCCGTTGAGGTCGGCCTTGATCAGCAAATGGCCAGTGAATTAATTGTGCAAACACTACTGGGAGCAGCAGAGATGGTGAAAAAATCCAGCAAATCAGCAACAGTGCTGCGTAAAGAAGTAACTAGTCCTGGAGGAACAACAGAGGCAGGAATACGGATTCTAGAGGAAAACGGAGTTCAGCAAGCGTTTATTTCTTGTATTAAAGCAGCAACTGCCCAATCTAAAAAAATGGGTGCTGCCTTAAGTTCACAGCTTGAGACATCCAATTTACCGTATTAAATTGGAATTTTCCCGTATGTTCCATTAAACTAGGATTAAAAAACTGGGAAGTGTGAACCATGCTAACCGTTTTATACACATTAGGCATTCTTGTTTGGATTGTATTTATCTTGGATGCACAGTTTGGATTAAAAAATATAGATTCCCTTGAAAAAGAAGAAGGTCTTAAAAATGGATCATTGTTATCAGTGATTGTTGCCGCACGAAATGAAGAAAAGCAAATTAAGATGAGTATTCTGAGTCAACTAAAACAGACATATGAAAACGTCGAATGGATTCTCGTAAATGACCGCTCCAATGATGAAACCGGAAAAATTATCGACGAATTAGCAACCATTGACTCAAGAATAAAAGTGCTCCATATAGCTGATTTGCCTGAAGGCTGGCTTGGAAAAAATCATGCACTGTATAAAGGGACGCTTCAAGCTTCAGGAAAGTGGCTATTGTTTACCGATGCCGATGTTAAATATGAAAAGGAAGCATTTGCTAAGGCACTGCATTATTTTGAGAGGTACCAGCTCGATCATTTAACCGCAGCCCCCAACTTAAACGCAAATCGTTTTTGGCTAAAATCGTTTGTCGCTTTTTTTCTTTTCGGATTTTCCTATTTTAAGCGTCCGTGGTTAGCGAATAATCCTAAGTCAAAAACAGGAACCGGTATCGGAGCATTCAACCTTGTTTCAAAAGCCTCCTATGAAGCGTTTGGAACACATGAAAGGATTAAAATGAGGCCAGATGATGATTTGCAACTGGGAATGAAAATGAAAAAAGCTGGTTATCGGCAAAGAATTGTTACCGCACTTCAGCTTATTGAGGTCGAATGGTATGGAAGTTTGAAAGAGGCCTTGGTCGGGCTTGAAAAAAACACATTTGCTGGATTAAATTATCGAATCAGCATGGTGTTTTTTTCAGTCTTTGGTGTATTTGTCACCCATGTTCTTCCGTTTTTAACCGTTTTTTCAGCAGATAAAATGGTTGCCCTCCTAAGCTTAGGGAATATTATCGCAAGCGGAATACTGTATGTAATGATTATTAGGAGAATGACCGTTTTTTCACCTGCCTTGTTTCTTGTTTTTCCGATTACGGCTTTACTATTTATTTATTCCATAATACGGGCAAGCTATCTTACTTTTAGACGTGGAGGAATTGTTTGGCGAGGTACAACCTACCGCTTAAGTGAGCTTAGGGAAAAGGAATGAAAGCTAGATTTCACATTATTTTTACTCCATTTGCTATACTATTAGTGGGTAATTAATGATAGGAGGGTTTTCAAATGCCAGCAAAATTATTTTCACCCTTTACGATAAAGGATGTCACATTAAAAAACAGAATTGTCATGTCCCCAATGTGCATGTATTCCAGCCATAACGAAGACGGGCATGTGCAAAACTGGCATCGCACCCACTACACAAGTAGAGCGGTTGGCCAGGTTGGCCTCATCATCGTCGAAGCAACGGCGATAACACCTCAGGGGAGGATTTCGCCGCAAGATTTAGGCATTTGGAGCGATGACCATGTTGACGGTTTCCAAGAGCTTGTCGCACTGGGAAAAGAGCACGGAGCCAAAATGGGAATTCAACTTGCCCATGCCGGCCGAAAAGCAGTGTTAGAAGGTGAAATTTTGGCTCCTTCCGCATTACCTTTCAATGAAAAAATGAAAACACCTAAGGAAATGACAAAAACGGATATTGCCGATACGGTTGAGGCATTTAAAACAGGAGCAGAACGTGCCGCCAAAGCTGGTTTCGATGTGATTGAGATTCACGGTGCGCACGGTTATTTGATTAACGAATTCCTCTCCCCACTTTCAAATAAAAGAAGTGATGAATATGGTGGGTCGACTGAAAACCGTTACCGCCTCCTCCGTGAAGTGATTGATGCCATTAAAACAGTTTGGAACGGTCCGTTACTTGTAAGGGTCTCTGCTCATGATTATCATGAAGAAGGATTAACCGCCGAAGATTACATAACTTTCGCTGAATGGATGAAGGAGCAAGATGTCGATTTAATTGATGTAAGCTCAGGAGCAGTTGTTCCGGCACCTATTCATGTCTATCCAGGCTATCAAGTACCCTATTCTGAGACGATTAAGAAAGGTGCTGACATTTCAACTGGTGCAGTCGGCTTAATCACTTCAGGGATCCAGGCTGAGGAAATTTTACAAAATGATCGAGCGGATTTAGTATTCCTAGCTCGTGAATTACTGCGTGACCCCTACTGGCCGAGAACAGCCGCAAAAGAATTGGGCATTAGCATTGAAGCACCAAAACAATACGAACGCGGCTGGGTATAAAAGGTAAAAAAGCACTTACCAAATGGTGAGTGCTTTTTTATTTCACTTGAGTGGTATGTTTATTTCTTTAAAATCCTCAGCAATATCCGTATTCGGAAATATTTCCTTTGCTTCATCTACTAATTCTCGCCAGGCATTTCGATCGTAACGCGAGCTTATATGAGTCAGATACAGCTGTTTACAATCTGCCTGCTTCGCAATATCGGCAGCCTGATGGGTCGTTGAATGAAAATAATCGTAGGCCAACTTCTCCTCCCCTTTGGAGAAGGTTGCTTCATGAATCAAAAGGTCAGCATTCTTGGCTAACAAAATCGACCTTTCGCAGTACCTTGTATCCCCAAGAATTGCCACAACTCTTCCCTTTTGCTCAGGCCCAACAAACTTACTCGGGTCGATCACCCGGCCATCTTCAAGTGTAACAACCTCACCATTTTTTATTTTTCTAAAAATCGGGCCCGGTTGAACGCCTGCTTCCATCAGCTTATCAGCAAGCAAGGTACCAGGTCTGTCCTTTTCTACAATTCGATAGCCAAAAGAAGGAATTCCATGATCAAGCAACCGAGCCTCCACCGTAAACTGGTCATCCTCAAAAATAACGCCCTCATCGATTTCGGTAACCTTCAACGGATATTTTAAATAAGTCTGGCTTACGGAAAGACTAACATGAAGATATTCTTTAATCCCTTTCGGACCATAAACTGTTATCTCTGATTCTCCACCTTGAAATGAACGACTAGATAACAAACCAGGCAGTCCGTATATATGATCACCATGAAGATGGGTAATAAAAATTTTTTCTATCCGCCGTGGTTTTATCGAAGTATGTAAAATTTGATGTTGCGTGGCTTCACCGGCATCAAACAGCCAAACAGCCCCCCGCTCCTCAAGTAATTTGAAGGCAATTGACGTAACATTGCGCAGCTTTGCAGGCATGCCTGCACCCGTTCCTAGGAAAAATATGTCCACAATCAAAACTCCTCTCTTCACCGTTCCATAATCAACTATGGATAAATATAGCACAAACTCCGCTCAATTTCTCCTCTGCCTTTTTCCTCTATTGTTTGTTTTTATTTGTTACATGCAAATCAATACTTTTGTGAAATCTAAAAGAAACAGATAAACTATTATTTGTATCGAAAAATACATAAGCAAAAATATGCATACGAAGAGAGGTTTCAAACGTGGAGCAAAACATGACTTCATTAATTATGATATTTGGAGCTACCGGTGATTTGGCTAAACGGAAGTTGTTCCCTTCCCTTTATCGATTATTTTCGAAGAACAAATTAGATAAATTTGCCGTGATTGGTGTTGCAAGAAGGACCCTTTCTAATGATGAGTTTCAACAGTCTGTAAAAGACTCTGTTTTATCTGCCTTAGGGAATAAGGATAATTTGGATGAATTTGTCTCCCATTTTTACTATCAATCACATGATGTGGCGGATTCAAACTCTTATGTTTCATTAAAAAAATTTGCCGATGAAATTGATACGAATTATAAACTTGAAGGCAACCGCATCTTTTATCTTGCCATGGCACCAGAATTTTTCGGTCCAATTGCCCTCCATCTGAAATCAGACGGATTGACAGATGTAACAGGATATAAACGGCTTGTCATTGAAAAACCATTCGGACATGATTTAGCATCTGCTAAAGAGTTAAATAAACAAATTAGAACGGCATTTTCCGAGGAAGAGGTTTATCGAATCGACCACTATTTAGGAAAAGAAATGGTTCGGAATATCGAAGTGATTCGTTTTGCCAATGCCATTTTTGAACCACTTTGGAATAACCGCTACATCTCTAATATTCAAATTACCTCGAGTGAAACTCTCGGTGTTGAAGAACGAGGGCGATATTATGAGTCAAGCGGTGCCTTAAGGGATATGCTGCAAAACCATATGATGCAAATGGTCGCCTTGCTTGCGATGGAACCACCCATCAAACTGACAACCGATGAAATTCGTTCCGAAAAAGTAAGAGTGTTTCGGGCACTTCGAACAATTGAGGGGGAAGAAGTGAATCAATATTTTGTTCGCGGTCAGTATGGTGAGGGAACAATAGAGGATGAACAGGTTCCAAAGTATCGTGATGAACCAATGGTCGACAAAGAGTCCAATACTGAAACCTTCGTTGCCGGAAAAATAATGATTGATAATTTCCGTTGGGCCGGTGTTCCTTTTTATATTCGAACTGGAAAAAGAATGACAACGAAATCAACCAAAATTGTGGTTCAATTTAAAGATATTCCGATGAATTTATATTATCAAACGGAAAAAATGCTGAATCCCAACCTCCTAGTGATTCATATTCAACCAGAAGAGGGCATTACCCTTCATCTGAACGCTAAGAAGGCGGGCGGACATCTGGATGCACAAACGGTAAAACTAAGCTTTGCCAATACAGGAATTCATGCGATGAACACTCCTGAAGGCTATGAGAAGCTTCTTTTCGATTGCATGCGGGGCGATGCCACTAATTTCACTCATTGGGACGAAGTCGCCTATTCCTGGGCGTTTGTTGATAAGATTTCAGAGGTATGGGAAAAAACAAAAGAAAGCTTCCCAAATTATCCATCCGGGACAATGGGGCCAAAAGAAACGGATGAGCTTTTAGAAAAAGACGGCTACTTCTGGTGGCCTGTAACAGATTTAGAAGTGGATATTTGTAAATAGGTATATAACAATAGCTCCACTTTGTTTTACAGCAAAGCGGAGCTATTTACTCATCTTCTTTATTTTTTTCGGGAGAGTTTCGTAGAAAATCCTTATTAAAGCTTGTTCCAGTCCCAACATTATGAGCGGAATCAATTTTATGCGAACCGGCGTTTTCAATGATATTTTTCCCATACTTTTCACGAAGGTTGGAAAGAGTTTTAAGCAAAGGTTCTTTTTTCGCATCCTTTTCATAGGAGAACAAATCTAATTGTTTATAAGCATGATCATGGTCAACTAATTCATTGCCGGTAATCCCTAACAAGCGAACGGAGTCTCCATTCCAGGATTTTAAAAACATCTGCTTGGCTATTGTTGCCATGTCGTCTTTATGATTTAGTGGGTTGGAAAGTTTTTTACTTCTAGTAATCGTCTTTCGATCTTTATAACGTATCGTTATTCCTAACGTAGAGGCTAGGACATTTTTCCGCTTCAGCCTTATCGAAACCGTTTCCGCCAACGATTCGAGCACTTGGAAGAGCTCTTGTTGATTGCTGACATCCTTCGGCAAGGTTGTGGAATTGCCAATACTTTTAAATTCCTCAATTGATTCTGGATCGACTGCCCGTTGATCGATTCCATTTGCCCTCTCTCTAATTCGAATTCCATTGATTCCAAGAAGCGTTTTAAGCTGAACTTCATTGCCTTTAGCTAAATCACCTATCGTGTAAATTCCAATCGTTGTCAGCTTTTCAGCTGTCTTTTTGCCAATCCCATGCATTTCGTTCGTGTTCAATGGCCAAAGCACTATTGGGATATCACGCTTACGAAGGACGGTTATACCCATTGGTTTCTTCATATCTGACGCCATTTTCGCTAAAAATTTATTCGGGGCGATACCAATACTGCAGGGTAAATCAAGCTGTTCCAAGACTCTTTTTTGAATACTTTCGGCGATTTCAATTGGACTGCCAAACTTAAAGCTTTCAGTTATATCCATGTAGCCCTCGTCAATCGAAACTGGTTCAACAAGCTCGGTATATTTTCTTAAGATTTCAAACATACCAATTGATGCGGCACGGTAACGATCAAAATTGGGCCTCTTTACAATCAACTGTGGACAAAGTTTTTTTGCTTCCCAAAGGGGCATCGTTGTTTTTACGCCAAATTTTCTTGCTTCGTAGCTACAGGTAACAATAATTCCTCTACGCTCCTCCACGTTTCCCGCAATCGCTAAAGGTTTTCCCTTAAGTGTAGGATCATAGGCCATTTCAACTGATGCATAAAAACTATTCATATCAACATGCAAAATGACTCGTCCATTTTTCGGATACATTTCCTTCACAGCGGAGACCCCCATAAAACATTTGTCCTTTAAGTATAACAAAACATCAGATATCCGATGCACATTAATAACTTTAGCTTTTATTAAACAAGGACACCAAAAAGGAGAACCTTAAGTCAGGTTCTCCTTCCTATCATCGTTATTGATTTGTGACTTCATCGATAATCGCTAATGTCATTTCTGCTAACTTATACAACTCTTCAATCGGCATGCGCTCGTTTGTTGTATGAATTTCTTCATAACCAACAGCAAGGTTCACCGTTGGAATGTTGAAACCAGCAAATACGTTAGCGTCACTGCCGCCGCCACTATGCTGTAGTTCACAGCTACGGCCGATTTTTGCAGCAGCCTTGCGAGCAATTTCAACCACGAGGTCCCCTTCGCCAAATTTAAAGCCAGGATACATGATTTCGACGTCGACTTCGGCTCTACCACCCATTTCGGCAGCAACCGTTTCAAACGCATCTTTCATTTTGCTGACCTGAGCCTGCATTTTTTCAGGGATTAGCGAACGTGCTTCTGCTAAAATATCGACGCGGTCGCAAACAATATTGGTTGCCTGCCCGCCTTCAAAACGGCCAATATTAGCAGTCGTTTCATGATCGATTCTTCCTAACGGCATTCTCGCAATTGATTTTGCTGCAATCGTAATCGCGGAAACCCCTTTTTCAGGTGCCACACCAGCATGAGCTGTTTTTCCGTAAATAACCGTTTTTACTTTTGCTTGAGTAGGAGCAGCGACGATAACATTTCCAACCAAACCATCGCTATCAAGCGCATAGCCATATTTCGCTTTCATCAATGAAGAATCAAGCGCTTTTGCACCAACTAAGCCGGACTCTTCTCCGACAGTGATTACAAATTGAATCAAACCATGTGGAAGATTTTGTTCTTTTAAAATACGAATGGTTTCAAGCATAACAGAAATACCTGTTTTATCATCAGCACCTAAGATTGTTGTGCCATCGGTAACGATATAGCCGTCTTTAATCGATGGTTTTACACCTTTGGCAGGAGTAACGGTATCCATATGACAGGTAAAATAAATCGGGTCAACACCCTCTTTAGTTGCTGCAAGTGTGCAAACTAAGTTCCCGGCACCATGTCCCGTTACAGCAGTAGTATCGTCTTCAAAAACTTCAAGACCTAAATCGGTAAATTTTTGCTTTAATACCTTTGCAATTTCAGTCTCAAATTTTGTTTCTGAGTCAATTTGCACAAGTTCTAAAAATTCATTCAAAAGACGTTCTTGATTGACCATTTTATTGACCCTCCATGTTTATGTACTCACTATTGTCCAGCTTCAGCTCCTAAGCAAGGAACTTTCACTTTTCTTATTTCAGTATACCTCTTTCTTATTCCAATCATCAAATGAAAGAGCAGGCAGACCCAGATTAAAGTGGTATATTTCCATGTTTTTTATATGGCCGCGACTCTTTTTTATTCTTTAACATTTCCAAGGCTTGAATAATTTTTATTCTTGTTTCCCGAGGGTCGATAACATCATCGACCATTCCCCTGCTGGCAGCCACATATGGATTTGCAAACTTCTCCCGATATTCATCAATTTTTTGTTGTCTTGTTAATTCAGGGTCTTCGCTATTATTTATTTCCTTAGCAAAAATAATATTGGCTGCACCTTGAGGACCCATAACGGCAATTTCCGCATTTGGCCAGGCAAACACCAAGTCGGCACCAATAGACTTACTGTTTAACGCCACATAGGCACCACCATAGGCCTTTCTTAAAATAACCGTCAGCTTTGGCACTGTTGCTTCAGAATAAGCGAATAAAATCTTCGCTCCGTGGCGGATAATTCCCCCATGCTCCTGCTTAACTCCTGGGAAAAAGCCAGTTACATCTTCAAATGTGAGGATAGGGATATTAAATGAATCGCAGGTGCGGATAAACCGAGCTGCTTTATCTGATGAATCAATATCTAAGCCGCCCGCCATTACCTTTGGTTGATTGCAGACTAGCCCTACCGTTTCTCCTTTGATACGTGCAAATCCAATAACGATATTTTTTGCAAAATTCTTTTGAATTTCCATAAACGAATCCGCATCGGTGACTTGTTCAATGACTTTACGGACATCATATGGGCGAACGGCATCAAATGGAATCACATCCGTTAAATCCGGTCGGTAATCATTTTCATCCTCTATTTCAAGCCTCGGCGGCTTTTCTTCATTATTTTGTGGAAGGTAACTCAGCAACTTGCGGACATTTTGCAAAACCTCCACTTCTGATTCCGATTGAAAATGAGCGTTTCCACTAATGGAGTTATGGACATTTGCCCCACCAAGGTCTTCTGCAGAAATTTTCTCACCTGTTACGGTTTCAATCACTTTTGGACCTGTTATAAACATCTGACTTGTTTTTTCGACCATAAACACAAAATCGGTAATCGCAGGTGAATAAACAGCCCCGCCGGCACACGGCCCCATAATCACTGAGATTTGTGGAATCACACCAGAATAAATGGCATTCCGGTAAAAAATATGCCCGTATCCATCAAGAGAAACAACACCTTCTTGAATCCGCGCTCCACCAGAATCATTAAGGCCGACAAAAGGTGTACCATTTTTAGCAGCCAAATCCATAACATTGGCAATTTTTTTCGCATGCATCTCCCCTAATGCACCACCAAAAACCGTAAAGTCCTGTGAAAACAAATAAATGGAACGGCCGTTTACTTTTCCAAAACCGGTCACGACTCCGTCTCCTGGTCCTTTTTGCTCATCAAGTCCAAAATCATTGGTTCGGTGCTCAATGAACGGATTTAGCTCGACAAACGTTCCTTTGTCTACTAAAAGTTCAATTCTTTCTCTAGCAGTTAATTTCCCCTTTTCGTGCTGTTTCTCAATTCGCGCATCCCCGCCGCCGAGCTCAACCTCTCTGCGCTTGTCATACAGATCATTGATCTTTTCATAAATGTCTATCATTTACCCCTTCATCCCTTTCTTCTCGCATAGTTCGTATAAAACACCTGATGCCGATTTTGGATGCATGAAGGCAATATGGGCTCCTCCTGCCCCAAGCCGTGACTGTTCATCAATCATGCGGATGCCTTTTTCCTTCATTTCAGTAATTCTTTCTTCAATTGAATCCACACCAAGGGCCACATGGTGAATGCCTTCACCGCGTTTTTCGATAAATTTGGCAATCGTACTTTCCTCCGATGTCGGCTCAAGCAGTTCTATTTTTGTTTGACCTGCTTGTAAAAAGGCAACCTTGACTTTTTGGCTGTCAACCACTTCTATAGCTAACAATGGAAGATTCAATACATCCGTGTAAAAAGGAAGTGTATTTTCAAGAGATTTTACGGCAATTCCAATATGGTCGATTTTCTTAATCATGTTTACCCCTCTGTTCCAATATTAAAATTAATTCGACAATTATTGTATTCGGTAAAAAGTTCATAAATCCTTCCCAAAATTGCTAAGTAGTTCCGTTGTCCATTTGAGCTTTTCCCTGTACAATATATATAAATTACTTGTTAAAAGGGAGGTACTCATTATGTCTAAAAAGAAAAATCGTAAAATCGTTGTTTATTTAATGCTTTTTGCTATGCTTGCCTCAACCCTCCTAATAGGAATTGGACAATTCATTCGATAAACATACAAAAAGGGACTGTTCGAAATTGAACAGTCCCTTTTCCTTTATTCAATTGCTCCTTTTTCATGTGCCAACTTCTCAAATGATTTTTTTGAAGAGATGACTAATATTTTTGTTCCTAATGGAATTAATGGGAATAGTGAGGAAACAACCTCATTCTGGGCACGGATACAACCCTGTGAGACATATTTTCCAATTGAAGCAGGCTGATTCGTTCCATGAATACCGTAGATTCTGCCGTCAGTTCCCATAGCATCAAAGCCAATCCATCTAGCCCCGAGTGGATTCTTTGGGTCTCCACCTGGAATATTTGCTCTTCGAAAATAAGGATTCTTTGCCTTTACAGTAATCGTAAAAAGACCTTCCGGCGTTAATTCCTGTGTTATACCGGTACCTACGCTTACAACCGTTTGGACTTTATTTTCACTAATAAGAGCCATTTCATTGCTACTTTTGTTGACAATAACGAACGGGTCACCAGGAACAGGATTCGGCCCAAGCGGCCAAAGGGGGGATAGGAAAAAAGTCATCAGGATCGGCGATAAGATTTTTATCAAAACATCCACCTGCCTTTTTTTTCCTAGTTTCCCTCAAATTGCTTCCTTTCATTCACTTTCATTTTTTTCGTTTTTAATGAACTTTTTATGATAAGGTAGTCATTCATTTCATTTACTAATTGCAGTAGTGCTGCCCGAGTTTCGAATTCTTCTCTTGTTTTTGGCAACTCCATTTCTTCAAATTCCTTTTTCATTTCACTTAATTTATCAATATAAATATACGCTGTATTTCCAGGATGAATATTCACAGAAAGTTCCTCAAGAAAGTCAGCGACCATTTTCCCTTGCTTTACCGTATTGGTAATGGAGGTCACAATTGGTAAAACCCGCTCGATAATTTCAAATTGTTTTTCTCTCATTTTAAAATAATGAAAATAAATATTCTCTTCCCTTAAAAAATGATTTTCGACATCTATTAATGCCAACATTTTTGCCTCATCGAGCAAACGGGCACTTTCGGTAATCTCTTTCCCGTCCCAATTGCTATCACCAGTTCTTAAGTAACGAACTAGCTCAGCAAAAATGATCTTGAAATTGCCCTCGATTTTTCTCTGATAGTCCTTTAGTTTGTTATCAACGCTCGGCATATAAAGATTAATGAGAAGAGCTACACCAATCCCCACTGTAATAACCCCAAGCTCATTTGAAAAGTTTGCCCATGATATTTTGTGGGCCATATAGATGTGCAAAATGATAACGCTGCTTGTCACAACACCGTCTTTTGCCCTAAGCATAACAAGCGTCGGAATAAAGAATAGCAGCATCAACCCAATCACAATTGGATGGTAGGCGATTCCCTCGAAGAAAATGGCAGAAAAGGGCATAGCTAAAACGCAGGCTAAAAATCGATCCCATGCCGTACGAAGTGATCTCCTTTTTGTCACCTGAATACATAAAATTGTTAAAATACCTGCCGAAGCAAAGTTGTGAAGCCCGAGCTGCTGCGCGATTAAGATGGAAGCAGCTGTGCCTGCGGCGGTTTTGATTGTCCGGTATCCAATCGAAAATTTCATAAAATTTCTCCCTAAAAAGTAAAAAGATGATCAGCAAGACCATCTTTAGCATATCCTTATTATAGCATTTTTTGCAAGAAATCCTGTGCCCTTTGGCTTTTTGGATTAGTAAAAAATTCATTTGGAGAGGCATCCTCCACTAACACTCCACCATCAAGAAATAGCACCCGGTCAGCTACTTCACGGGCAAAGCCCATTTCATGTGTGACAATCGCCATGGTCATCCCTGTATGGGCGAGTGATTTCATAACCTCTAGTACTTCTTTTACCATTTCCGGGTCAAGTGCCGATGTTGGTTCATCGAAAAGCATAACCTCTGGCTCCATTGCTAAAGCACGAGCAATCGCTACCCTTTGCTTTTGTCCCCCAGATAATCTTGTTGGAAATTCGTTTGCCTTTTCCGATAAGCCTACTTGCTCTAAGAGACCAAAGGCGATTTTTTCCGCTTTGTCCTTTGATAACCCTTTTACCTTCATTGGAGCATAAGTAAGATTTTGCAAAACGTTTTTATGCGGAAATAAGTGAAAGTGCTGGAAGACCATGCCTACCTTTTGCCTTACCTTCATAATGTTTGTCTTTTTATCTGTGACATCTTGGTCTCCTATCCAAACACCCCCGTTTGTTGGGTTTTCGAGTAAGTTCAGACAGCGCAAGAAGGTCGATTTTCCTGAGCCTGAAGGGCCGATAATTGCTACGACTTCTCCTGCTTTTATGGTCGTCGAGATACCCTTTAACACTTCAAGCTTGCCATAATTTTTATACAGATTCTCTACCTTAATCACTGCGTCTCATTCTCCCTTCAAGCGCTTTTCCTAAGAAGGTCAAGGTCATTACCATTAGATAATAGATTAAACCGGCAATTAATAATGGTTCAAAAAACGAGTAATTTTCTGCTCCTACTTGATAGGACCGGCGCATAATATCCATAACCCCGATCGTTGTGACAATCGCAGATTCTTTTGTTAGGGTGATAAATTCATTCATTAGTGCTGGTAGGATATTTTTAAGGGCCTGAGGTAGAATGATGTCCCACATCATTTTCCCGTAGGGAACACCTAACGCTATTGCCGCTTCCTGCTGGCCTTTATCAACAGCTAGAATTCCAGCACGGATGATTTCTGAAATATAGGCACCTGAGTTAAGTGCAAACGATAAAATGGCTGCTGTATATGGTTCAATTTGATAACCAATTACCTGTGGCGAACCAAAATAAATTAACATTAACTGCAAAACTAGTGGTGTACCACGGAAAATGGAGGTATAGGCATCAGCCAACCAGCCAAGAATTTTAATAGAACTAATTTTTAATAAGGATAAGATAATACCAAGAATAAAACCGATTATCCCTGCTAAAATAACTATTTTTAACGTGACCAAAATTCCTTTTATAATATATGGCATGGATGGTATGAATTGCGTAAAATCTAAGTTCATTCAATACCCGTCCTTTCTGTTTTTTAAAAAATACTTAAGACGCCTAGAAGTTTAATTTCTTCCAAACGCCTCAAGATTATGAAAAATTATTTCTCTCCGCCGAACCATTTAACAACCAATTTTTGGAGCTCACCGTTTTCTTTCATTTTCTTTAACTCCTTGTTGAACTTGGCCGTTAATTCACTATTTTTCGGGAAGGCAATCGCTGAACCCGCTTCATTTGGATCATCACTAATCGTAAAGCCTTTAAAATCTTTTTCTTTCTCAAAGTAGCCCTTTGCGACTGTATCTTCAATGATGGCTGCATCAAAACGTCCGGATTTCATCTCTTGAATAAGGTCTGGAATACGATTCCGATTTTCAATTTTTATCGGAATTTGTTTATTGATTTCTTGAGCTTTACCTTCTTGTATCGAACCAAGTTGTACCCCGACTGTCTTACCTTTCAAGTCCTCAAGCTTCTCAATCCCGCTATCCTTTTTCGAAACAATTAAATGATGTGCTGTATAATAAATATCACTAAAATCAACGTTTTTCTTTCTTTTTTCAGTAGGTGTCATTCCGGCAAGTACAAGATCAGCTTGTCCGGATTTAAGCGATTGTACTAACCCTCCAAAATCCATATCCTTAACATTTAATGTATATCCTAGCTTACCTGCAATTGCTTTTGCTAAATCGACATCAAAACCAATAATGTCATCACTTTTCTTTGTTTCTACATATTCAAATGGCGGATAGTCAGCAGAAGTAGCCATCACCAATACCTTCTTATCCCCGCTTTTCTTGTTGGCATTATCACTAGTACCACAGGCTGCAAGTAAACCTACAGACATCACCATCGTCAAGATTAAAATAACTGCCTTTTTCATTTGTTTTCCCCCTATAATTTATCTGAAAATTACAACTTCGAATATCCATCAAAGTTAGAGTGACTAATTCAAGATTTTCAAGATAGATAGTTTGTTTAATTAATAATTATTCAATGTATTGAATTTTAACACAAACTAATAATTATGCAAATATATTTTTAAAAATTCGTTTGTGTTTTTTAAAGTATTTTTTTCCAAACAAAAAAGGACCAAGCTCCCTTAGGAGATTGACCCTTTTCTTACTTCGGTATTAAAATTCTTCACAATATTCATCAAATTCCTTTTGCAATCTTGAAACCACTGTAGCTGGATCGAAGCCTTCGATTTGATGTCTTTCGACCATTGAGCAAATCTTCCCGTCCTTTATTAGTGCAAAGGAAGGAGAGGATGGCGGATAGCCGGTGAAATAGTTTCTTGCAGTTTCGGTTGCTTCCTTATCCTGCCCGGCAAAAACGGTAACAAGATGGTCAGGACGTTTATCATAATGAACAGCAAATGCTGCCGCAGGACGTGCAACACCACCTGCACAGCCACAAACAGAATTAATCATTACTAACGTTGTTCCTTTTTGTGTAAGGGCCTCATCCACATCCGCAGATGTTTTAAGTTCTTTATACCCAGCAGACACGATTTCTTGACGTGCCTGATTAACCACATCATTCATGAAAAGGTTAAAATCCATGCTCATAAAAAATCACTCCTTCATGTTACGTATATAACTACATCATAACAGTTAAAATGTGTTTTTTTCAAATGAAATCATTTTTAACCTATGAAAAAACTGCCAGAAACGGCAGCTTTAATCTTTTGGGGATAAAAAGGTATTAAATAAAGTTGCAACTGCTACAGCAACAGTCGTTTCCCCGGCAATCACTTCATTTTCCAGCTTGGGCAGCGCACTTTTTACACCGTTATGATGATAAAAATAAAATTGAAGTTGGTCGGTTATCATGGAATAAAGCCATTCCCGTGCTTGGATTTTCCTTCTATTATCAAACACTCCTGAAGTTTTCCCCGTTTGTTCGAAGGATTGTATTACCCTCCAGATTTCACTGATACCCTCCTGAGTCCTAGATGAACATGTATAGGCCTTTGTTTCCCATCCTTTTGTAGCAGGCTGCAAGAAGTGGAGGATGCGGTTATATTCATTTCTTGTCTGTGTAGCTTTCGGTTTGTTTTCTCCATCTGCTTTATGAACGAGTATCGCATCTGCTAGTTCCATGATTCCTTTTTTCATTCCCTGCAGTTCATCCCCTGCTCCTGTCAGCACGAGCAGCATGAAAAAATCGACCATATCTCGAATAATGACTTCACTTTGGCCAACTCCAACCGTTTCGATTAAAATCACATCAAAGCCAGCCGCTTCACAAATCAGCATCGATTCCCTTGTTTTTCGATGAACCCCGCCTAGCTTCCCAGCAGTAGGTGAGGGGCGGATGAAAGCTCTTGGGTTTCTCGCCAATTTCTCCATTCTCGTTTTGTCCCCGAGAATACTGCCGCCGCTTATACTTGAGCTTGGGTCAATTGCCAGGACTGCTACCCGATGCCCATGGTCACACAAATAGCTCCCGAAGGCCTCAATAAAAGTGCTTTTTCCTGCACCTGGGACACCAGTAATGCCAATACGAATGGCATTACCAGAATGAGCCAATAGTTTTTGAAGGAGCGCCTGTGCTTTTTTGAAATGCTGCTCGGCGTTACTTTCCACTAGGGTGATGGCTCTTGCAAGTAGACTCCTATCACCTTTAAGAACCCCTTCATAAAGTTCTTCAACAGTTGGTTCGCTGTTTCTACGTTTTTGAAAGTGGATGTTTTTTTGTATTGAAACTGCTTGGCCTTCTTGCATCTGTCCTTTTCTTACTATACTTGAACAATTTCCAGGGTTATTCGGATCACTCCACTCCGGTTTTTGATCCGCAGCCATTATTGCGACACTTCCTCATACCCAAGTTGTTTATAAATCTCCTTGATTACCTTTTGAGCTGCAACCGGAATAATGGTACCAGGTCCAAAAATGGCAGCTGCACCATGATCATATAAGAATTGATAATCCTGGGCAGGAATGACTCCGCCAGCGACAACCAGAATATCTTCACGACCAAGCTTTTTCAATTCGGCCACAAGCTGAGGCAATAATGTTTTATGACCGGCAGCAAGCGAACTCATTCCAATCACATGGACATCATTTTCAACCGCCTGCAAAGCTGTTTCTTCCGGAGTCTGGAACAATGGACCAATATCCACATCAAAACCAAGGTCTGCAAATGCGGTGGCTATTACTTTCGCACCGCGGTCATGACCGTCCTGGCCCATTTTCGCCACTAGAATTCTTGGTCTTCTTCCTTCATTTTCAAGGAATTCATCGGACATTTTTTGAACTTCAGTGATTTCCTCTTCATTGTTAAAAGCAGTACTATAAACACCGCTTATCGAGCGGATAATTGCTTTATGTCTGCCAGCTACCTTTTCAATAGCATCAGAAATTTCACCTAATGTCGCTCTTGCACGGGCTGCCTGAACCGCAAGCTCTAATAGATTTTGTTCACCTGTTGCCGCAGCATTTGTTAAGAACGTTAAGGCTTCCTCCACTTTATGGTCATTACGACCTGCCTTTAAGGAATTTAATTTCTCAAGTTGCTTTAAGCGGACCGCTGTATTATCAATGTCCAAAATATCTATCGCTTCTTCTTTCTCTAAACGGTAACGATTAACACCAATGATTGTTTCTTTTCCGGAATCAATTTTGGCTTGTCTCCTTGCTGCCGCTTCTTCAATTCTCATTTTCGGGAGGCCGGTTTCAATCGCTTTCGCCATTCCCCCGAGACCTTCGACCTCTTCGATATGTGTCCAAGCTCTTTTTACCAATTCATCAGTCAGCTTTTCAACATAATAAGAGCCAGCCCAGGGATCAATTACATTTGTTATCCCTGTTTCTTCTTGTAAAAACAACTGTGTATTACGGGCGATTCGAGCGGAGAAATCGGTTGGCAAGGCAATCGCTTCATCTAAGGCGTTAGTATGAAGTGATTGCGTATGACCCATTGCCGCCGCATGCGCTTCAATCAGTGTCCTAGTAACATTGTTAAATGGATCCTGCTCCGTTAAACTCCAGCCAGATGTTTGCGAATGGGTACGTAATACCAACGATTTTTCGTTTTTTGGATGGAAGGATTTCATCATTTTTGCCCAAATCAATCGGGCTGCCCGCATTTTGGCCACTTCCATAAAGTAATTCATCCCAATTGCCCAGAAAAACGACAACCTCGGAGCAAATGAATCGATTTCGATTCCCGCTTTAAGGCCTGTCCTTACGTATTCCAGACCGTCAGCTAATGTGTAAGCCAATTCTAAATCTGCCGGTGCCCCGGCCTCTTGCATATGGTAGCCAGATATGCTGATACTATTAAACTTTGGCATGTATTTGGAGGTATATTCAAAGATATCAGCAATTATTTTCATCGACATTTCAGGCGGATAAATATAGGTATTACGAACCATGTATTCCTTTAAAATGTCATTTTGGATTGTTCCAGATAGCTTTTCCTGACTGACTCCCTGTTCTTCGGCCGTTACAATAAAGAAGGCTAGAATTGGAAGCACCGCCCCATTCATTGTCATCGAAACAGACATTTGATCTAGTGGAATTCCGTCAAAAAGAGTTTTCATGTCGAGAACGGAATCAATCGCCACACCCGCTTTCCCGACATCCCCAACCACGCGCGGATGATCAGAATCATAGCCTCGATGGGTGGCTAAATCAAAGGCAACCGATAATCCCTTTTGCCCCATGGCGAGATTGCGGCGATAAAAGGCATTACTTTCCTCAGCCGTTGAAAAACCTGCGTATTGTCTGACAGTCCATGGACGATTGACATACATAGTCGGATAAGGCCCTCTTGTATATGGCGGTAGCCCTGGAAGATCATCAAGATGCTCTAATTCTTCCCGGTCTTCTTTTGTATAAAGCGGTTTTAAGAAGATTTGTTCATTTGTTTCAAAAAGTAAATCATCAATAGAGCCATCTATTTCTTTTTCGGCCTTTTTCTGCCACTCTTCTTTTGTCATGGATTGTTGCTTATCAAACAATGAAATAGTTTGAAAGTCAGGCTTTTGTTTCTTCAACCGAGCTCACCTCCAAATCATTAAGGATTTCTGCAAGGATTTCATAGCAGTTGCTTTTTATATGGATAAATTGCTTAATCCCTTCATCCTTCCACTGGATCTGTTTTTCCTTTTCCGGGAGTCCCGCTAAGTAAAAAATCCGTTCAGGATATTCAGCTATTAAAATAGTTAGGATTTCATGACCCACCATTTCATACTGGTCATTTGTTCCGCAAAAGCAAAAGTAGTTAAAAGGTTGTTCTGAAACAAATTGTCTAGCATTCTCTACTGTTAAGATAGGCTTACTTTCTTGTGTTTTAATTCCACCTGCCGCAAGAAAACCTTTCATAAAATCAAGCCTTGCTTTATGTTGTTTTAGCTCACCAAGACAAAGCATCCCCACTAATGGCAGGTCCCCTGCTGTTTTTTTCGCCAATTGGTTGGCCTTAATTCGCAATTCTTCAAATGGTTCTGCCAATCTCCGTTGTGGGATTGCCTCTATTTTTATTAATGAAGTGTCCACACCAACAAAATATGGTTTTTTCTTCAATCGTTTCTTTTCAGGGACCATTTCATTCAAGTTAGCATAGACATTTGTTCCAACAATACTTTGTTTTCTAGTTTGAATATCTTTGTTCTTTTTTTCATATACAGCAGCTATGTCCCGTTGCAGCCAATTAGATTTTAATACTTCAAGAATACCGCTATTAGCTTCGATTTGCTGAAAGTATCTCCAAGCCTTTTCAGCCAGCTGGTTGGTTAATTCTTCCACATACCAAGAACCACCTGCAGGATCAATAACTTTTTTCAGGTGTGCTTCTTCTTTTAAAAGTAGTTGTGTATTTCTAGCAATTCTTTCAGAAAAAAGGGAAGAGCCAGTAAGGTTATCAAATGAATTCACATGTAAATATTGCACGCCCCCAATTACAGCAGCAAATGCTTCATTTCCAGCACGAAGAAGGTTTACATAGGGGTCATTAACGGTCTTTGTAAAGGAAGAAGTTTCAGCAGCTATATGCATTCCACACGCATCACCTTTTACACCATATGCATCAGTAATACGCCTCCACAGTACCCGTGCGGCCCGGAGTTTCGCAATCTCCATGAAAAAGTTGCCTCCAATGGCAAATTGAAAGATCATTTTCTCAAGGATTTCTTCCAATTCCATTCCGGCTTCATGAATCTTTTCGAGATAATATACCCCTACGGCCATGGCGATTCCGAGCTCTTGAACAGCATTCGCCCCACCATTATGATAGGGAACAGTGTCAATTAAAATCGTCTGTAAGTTTGAAAGTTTTTCATTTGACTGTTGAATGTTCTTTACCCATTCATTGAAAAATTCCTCGGAAATAAACTCTTCTTCTACAAATTGGGCAATTGGATCAGAGCCTATGTATCCGCTGATTTTGTCAGCAGAGCCTTCTCTATCTGCTATTTTTTTCAATAGATTCAGAAACCCAGACTGGAATTCTTTTGCGTTAATGGCAAACGGATATTGAGAAAATAATTCTGCTATTACATTTGAAAAGCTTTTATTTGTTTCAAACAAATTCTTCGAAACCTCAAATGAGATAGCAGATTGCCCTTTTTCAAATGCATGAAGAAACTTCTCTTCCAATTCTTCCGGTGTTTGATAGGTAAGATGCTGGGCTATCTTCCATTCATTTGTAATATATCCAAGTGGGTATATACCTCTTCTAAAATCTGAACCACCTGGATATACTGGAACTGGCTGCTCGTCCTGTCGGGAATAAAGCGGTTTCAAAATAATATTTTCATATGTAATACTATCTAATGCTTCAATCGTTTTCCCTTTTAGTGATGTCTCTGCTATTGTTTTCCATTCGGTTATTGTTTTTGAAGGAAAAGTTTGATTTTTTATTTTTTCCAAACTCCTCAGCCCCCTTCCGCGTGCATAATTAAAATAAAATTCAATTAATTCTACTTAATACTATTTTATGGTACAAAGGCAATTCAAGCAATGAAAACAAACAACCGCCCCCATACTCGGTAGCGGTTGTTTTAGATTAATAAATGGAAGTTGTAGATTTCGAAGTGTTTTCTAGGATCTCTTTCACACGTTGTAAGAAACGGCCACAAACAAGTCCGTCTAATACTCTGTGATCAAGTGACAAACATAAATTAACCATATCACGAACTGCAATCATACCATTATTCATGACAACTGGACGCTTGACAATCGACTCCACCTGTAGAATAGCCGCTTGTGGGTAATTTATGATTCCCATTGATTGAACAGAGCCAAAGGAACCCGTATTGTTTACAGTAAAGGTTCCTCCCTGCATATCTTCTGACTTCAGCTTTCCAGTTCTCACTTTCACAGCAAGTTCAGAGATTTCACGGGCAATACCCTTAATTGTTTTTTCATCCGCATTTTTGATAACAGGGACGTAAAGTGCATCATCTGTTGCAACCGCAATCGAAATATTGATGTCTTTCTTTTGGATGATCTTTTCACCAGCCCACATCGAATTGATTTGCGGGAACTCTTTTAATGCCTGTGCCACTGCCTTCACAAAGAAAGCAAAGAATGTTAAATTAAAGCCTTCTTTTTTCTTGAATTCACCTTTTAAGGAATTACGATAGTCAACAAGATTAGTTGCGTCCACTTCAATCATGGTCCATGCATGTGGTGCTTCATGCTTGCTGCGCAGCATATTAGCCGCAATTGCTTTACGAATGCCAGTTACCGGAATTTCAATGTCTCCAGCTTCCACTGGGATATTCACTGCTGGTGCAGCTGGCGCCTTAGTATGAACTGGCTGGACCAATTCTTGTTTTGCAACCTGCTCAACTGCAGGCTGTTTCGCTGCTTCCACTGTTTGTCCCGCAACTGGAATATTTCCAGACTCAAGTAATTTAAGTAGATCTTTTCTCGTAATCCGTCCACCTGCACCGGTGCCTGACACCTGAGTTAAATCAATGCCATGTTCTTGAGAAATTTTAAGAACGGCAGGTGAATAACGGGCTTTGTTTCCTTGATCTGCTTGGGAAACAGCTGCTGCAGCATTATTAGGAACTTCTGGCTGTTTTTCACCTGCTGCTGGGGTTTCCTCAACTTTGCCGCCTTCCATTTCAATCGTACAAATAATTTCGCCGACTGCTAATGTGTCACCTTCACCCGCAATTAGTTCTTTTATCACACCAGTAAAAGAGGATGGGACTTCTGCATTTACTTTATCTGTCATTACCTCTGCAAGCGGATCGTATTTATTGACTTTATCACCTACAGATACTAACCACTTACTAATTGTACCTTCGGTTACGCTTTCCCCTAACTGAGGCATTTTAATTTGTTCAAGAGTCAATGTTCATACCTCCTATAGTCCAGCTCCAGCGCCTAGCCCCTCGAGTCGCTTCGGTCCTGCCAATGAAGTCAAAGTACGACTTCACTGTCATGCCCTCCAGCGCTTGTCGGGGCTGCCCAAGGCGCCTCCGCTTTTCGTTTTAGTATTCTGCAAGCTCGCGCATTGCTTTTTCCACTTTATCAGGATTTACCATAAAGAATTTTTCCATCGTTGGTGCATACGGCATTGCCGGTACATCCGGTCCAGCTAGACGCATAATAGGAGCATCCAATTCAAACAAACAATTTTCAGCAATAATCGCTGACACTTCACCCATTATACTGCCTTCTTTTGTATCCTCAGTAACAAGAAGGACTTTACCAGTTTTCGATGCCGCTTCAATGATTGCTTCTTTATCAAGTGGATAAACGGTTCGCAAATCGAGAATATGTGCTGAAATTCCATCACTGGCTAATTTCTCCGCCGCTTGAAGGGCAAAATGTACACATAAGCCATAGGTAATAACAGTAATGTCTTCACCTTCCCGCTTCACATCAGCTTTTCCGATTGGCAAGGTGTAATCATCCGTTGGAACTTCCCCTTTAATTAACCGATAAGCCCGTTTATGCTCAAAAAATAGAACCGGGTCATTATCACGAATAGCTGCTTTTAATAAGCCCTTCGCATCATAAGGAGTCGATGGCATCACAATTTTCAAACCAGGTTGATTGGCAAATACCGCTTCAACCGATTGAGAATGATAAAGGGCACCATGTACTCCGCCTCCGTACGGGGCACGAATAACCATCGGGCAGCTCCAGTCGTTATTCGAACGATAGCGAATTTTTGCTGCTTCCGAGATAATTTGGTTGATTGCCGGCATAATAAAATCGGCAAATTGCATTTCAGCAATCGGTCGCATGCCATACATCGCTGCACCAATTCCGACTCCTGCAATCGCTGATTCCGCAAGCGGTGTATCAATGACGCGTTCTTCACCAAATTGCTCATATAAACCTTGTGTAGCCTTAAATACGCCGCCTTTTACCCCTACATCTTCTCCCAGTACAAAAACCTTTGGATCCCTTTCCATTTCCTCACGAATGGCCATTGTTATTGAATCAATATATGAAATGATCGCCATGTTCCTTCCCCCTTACTCTTCCGTGTCCGCATAAACATATTTCAATGCTTCTTCTGGTGCTGCATAAGGAGCATTTTCAGCATAATCAGTCGCTTCATTCACCTGTTTCATTACACGGTCATTGATTTCCTTTTCCAACTCATCATTCATCACACCTGTTTCCTTCAAATAGGCTCCAAACGTAATGATTGGATCTTGTGTTTTTGCCTTTGCCACCTCATCTGGTGCACGGTAAGAACGATCGTCGTCATCAGATGAGTGCGGTGTCAGGCGGTAGGAAACTGTTTCAACCAATGTTGGACCTTCACCACGGCGCCCACGATCAGCAGCGTCTTTAACTGCTTTATATACTTCCAATGGATCATTCCCATCAACAGTAATTCCAGGCATACCATACCCGATGGCACGGTCAGAAACCTTTTCACATGCTAATTGTTTTTCAATTGGAACAGAAATTGCGTATTTATTATTTTCACACATGAAAATAACCGGAAGTTTATGGACACCGGCAAAGTTAGCACCCTCATGGAAATCACCTTGGTTAGACGATCCTTCCCCAAAGGTTACAAACGTAACAAGGTCTTTTCTTTCCATTTTTCCAGCGAGGGCAACACCTACAGCATGCGGCACCTGAGTTGTTACTGGCGATGAACCTGTGACAATCCGATTTTTCTTTTGACCAAAGTGACCTGGCATTTGTCTTCCACCAGAGTTTGGATCCTCCGCTTTAGCAAACCCAGAAAGCATGAGTTCCCTAGGAGTCATACCAAACGTTAACACGACACCCATATCACGATAATATGGAAGTACGTAATCCTTTTCACGATCAAGGGCAAAGGAAGCTCCTACTTGTGCCGCTTCCTGCCCTTGACATGAAATCACAAAGGGAATTTTCCCAGCACGGTTCAATAACCACATCCGCTCATCAATCCGGCGGGCCAAAAGCATCGTTTCATACATTTCCAATACTTTTCCGTCGCTTAAACCTAAAGCTTCATGACGATTTTCTACCATTTATTTCTTACCTCCCAATTGTTCGCTTGAAAAATAGCTTATGAATGGATCGCATTCCCATCAACTGCAAGTGCCGCTTCCCCGATTGCCTCTGAAAGAGTTGGGTGTGGATGAATAGTATGAGCGATTTCCCATGGTGTTGCATCCAATACCATCGCAAGCCCTGCCTCTGTAATCATATCGGTAACGTGCGGACCAATCATATGCACCCCTAGAATATCATTGGTCTCCTCATCAGCGATAATTTTAACAAATCCATCTGATTCTCCAAACACAAGTGCCTTTCCGATTGCCCGGAAAGAAAACTTCCCTGTTTTTACTTTATGCCCTTTTTCTTTTGCTTGGTCTTCTGTTATTCCGACGCTTGAAACCTCTGGATTACTATAAATACATCTTGATACTAGATTATAATCAAATGGTGAAGGATCCTTCCCAGCAATATGTTCTACGGCTAAGATTCCTTCATGCGAAGCAACATGGGCGAGCTGTAAGCCACCAATCACATCGCCAATTGCGTAAATATGTGATTCCTTCGTTTGGAAAAATTTATTTGTTACAATAAAGCCTTTTTCTACTTGTATCTCTGTATTATCAAGGCCAATACCTTCCGTGTTCGCCTGACGTCCAACCGAAACAAGCAGCTTTTCAGCTTTAAATTCTTTTACTGTGCCTTTTACCTCTGCTGAAATGGAAACTCCATTATCCCTAACAATCGTTTCTGAAAGGACTTTCGCACTTGTAACAAGTTTAATACCTTTTTTCTTCATCAACCGCTGCATTTCTTTGGAGATTTCTTTATCTTCCGTCGGAATGATACGGTCAGCATATTCAATAACTGTGACTTCCACCCCGAAATCAGAAAGCATTGAAGCCCATTCAATGCCGATTACACCGCCACCAACAATAATAATTGAACTTGGCAATGCTTCAAGCTGTAGAGCTTCATCAGATGACATCACGTATTCTCCATCAATTTCTAGTCCTGGAAGTGTCCTTGGTCTCGAACCTGTAGCCACAATCACATTTTTCGGAATCAACATCTCATTTTCTTCGCCATTATTCATTTCAACTGAAATTGTCCCAGGCATTGGTGAAAAAATCGACGGGCCGAGGATGCGTCCTAACCCTTCATAAACATCAATTTTCCCTTGCTTCATTAAATGCTGAACACCTTTATGTAGTTGGTCAATGATTTTATTCTTTCTTGCTTGCACCATACTGAAATCCACTGAAACATCACTTGTGATGACTCCGAAGTCCTCACTATGTTTCGTTGTAGCAAAAACTTCTGCACTTCTTAATAGTGCCTTACTTGGGATGCAGCCTTTATGCAGGCAAGTACCACCAAGTTTTCCTTTTTCTACAATTGCCGTTTTTAAGCCAAGCTGAGAGGCGCGAATGGCAGCCACATAGCCGCCTGTTCCACCGCCAAGAATGACTAAATCGTATTCTTGTGCCATTTATCTTTCCTCCCCTATATCCTTATATTTTCGCTGTTGTAAAATTTCCGGGATACATCTTTACATCTTCTTCATTACGTAAAACGCGAAGGGCACCTTCGGCAAGTGCTTGAAGTTCATTTTCACCAGGTTGAACAATTACATCAGCGATCCAATTAATTCTATCAGAAATTGATTTCACAAAACCTTTTCCGTAAGCAAGACCACCCGTTAAAATGATCGCATCTACCTTGCCTGATAATACAGCACTGGCAGCTCCAATTTCTTTGGCAACTTGATAGGCCATAGCATCATAGATAAGCTTCGCCTCAACGTCGCCAGCCTCAATTCTTTTCTCGACCTTTACGGCATCATTAGTTCCAAGGTATCCAACAAGCCCACCTTGTCCAACAAGGCGCTTCATGATTTCTTCCCGGTAATGTTCCCCTGAATAACAAAGCGCGATTAAATCCCCAGCTGGCACAGTTCCTGCACGTTCTGGACTAAAAGGTCCATCACCATGTAGACCGTTGTTCACATCAATAACCTTTCCATCTTTATGGACGCCCACTGTAATCCCGCCGCCCATATGGGTAACAATTAGATTCAACTCATGATATTTTTTTCCTAATTCCTTAGCCACTCTTCTAGCAACTGCTTTTTGGTTTAATGCATGAAAGATACTTTTTCTTTCAATCAAAGAGAAGCCAGAAATTCTTGCAATAGGGTCTAGTTCATCGACAACGACTGGATCGACAATAAACGATGGAATATTAAGTCCTGAGGCAATTTCATAGGCAATAATACCACCAAGATTCGATGCATGCTGACCTGAAAAACCGGATCGTAAATCCTTCAGCATCAAGTCATTAACTGCATATGTGCCCCCATGGATTGGACGAAGTAATCCTCCCCGCCCACAAACAGCAGATAATTTAGAAATATTGATTCCTTCCTTATCCAGTGTTTCCAAAATAGTCTTTTTTCTAAAATCATATTGATCAATTATATTTGTAAAAGTATTAATGATCTCCGTCTCATGACGGATGTTCTTTTCAAAAATGGAAATTTCATTATCGAAGACTCCAATCTTGGTGGATGTTGAGCCTGGGTTGATGATGAGAATTCGATATTCTTTATCTGACAACGTAGTGACCCCCATTTAACAAAAACATCATTTAAAGGCAAACGCGCTGAATTTGCCATTCAGCGCTCTGCCTTTACTATTTTTTAAAACATCAAAATTTCCATCGTAGAATTTCGAATACTGTCAAGCTCCAATCCATCCGACGCTAAACGAGCGCTTGCGCTTTTTTCACTTACCTTGAAATTCTATGACTTAGAATGTGATGGCCATTTTGCAGGAATTGGCTTCTAGAATTACGGATTCTTGCAATTCTCTCTTCTGCCATCCGGTCAGCTGCAACGTATGTTGGAATGCCATCACGTTTTGAAATTTCGATTACTGTTTCAATCGTTGTATAAAGCTGTTCCACCTTTTTCATAGCCCGTTCTTGGTTGTATCCATAGAGTTCATCAGCAACATTGATGACACCACCAGCATTAATAACATAATCTGGGGCATAAACAATACCCATTTCATGGATGATATCCCCGTGACGGGTATCTTTTAATTGATTGTTAGCCGAACCCGCAATAACCTTTGCTTTTAGTTGAGGAATGGTTTCATCATTGATAGTTGCTCCAAGAGCACATGGGGCATAAATATCACATTCAACACCATAAATTTCATCTGGGTCAACTGCAAGTGCACCAAATGCTTCTACTGCACGATTAACCGCCTCTTTATTAATATCGGTTACAATCAGTTGTGCACCCTCTTCATGTAAATATTGGCAAAGAGTATACGCTACATTTCCAACACCCTGAACAGCCACCACTCTTCCTTCTAGCGAATCAGACCCAAAAGCCTCTTTCGCAGCAGCCTTCATTCCACGATAAACACCAAATGCTGTTACCGGTGAGGGATTGCCTGATGAACCGAATGCTGGAGAGATTCCTGTAACGAAATCTGTCTCTTCGTGAATTAAATCCATATCAGCAACAGTTGTACCCACATCTTCTGCTGTAATATATCGGCCATTTAGCCCTTGGACATAACGGCCAAATGCACGGAACATTGCTTCATTCTTATCTTTTCGAGGGTCACCAATAATAACGGTTTTACCGCCCCCAAGATTTAAGCCTGCTGCTGCATTTTTATAAGTCATCCCTTTGGCTAGACGAAGGGCATCTTCAATTGCTGCTTCTTCTGATGCATATGTCCACATGCGTGTTCCGCCTAAAGCAGGTCCAAGTGTTGTATCATGAATCGCGATAATCGCTTTCAAACCTGATTGTTGATCCTGACAGAATACTACTTGCTCATAATCATATTTTTCTAAGTACTTGAAGATTTCCATTGTTTTATTCCTCCTCGAATGATGAATATCTATTTTTTAATACAGCATAACGCTAACGCAAGTGAATAAAGCTTACTTTCCGCTGAATCGGCCCTAGATGTTAACACAATCGGTGCTTTAGCACCAGCAACAACGGCACCAACCCTTGCTTCCGCAAAGTAAATTAATGATTTATACAATACATTTCCAACTTCGATAGTAGGTACCAATAAAATATCGGCTTTACCAGCTACTTCACTCTGTATTCCTTTATGTTCTGCTGCGATTGCTGAAACAGCATTATCTAAGCCAAGCGGCCCATCAACGATGCAGCCAGATATTTGTCCCCGTTTATTCATCATCGTCAATGCAGCAGCATCCATGGTTGCCGACATCACTGGATTAACTACTTCAACTGCGGCAATGGGAGCTACTTTCGGAGTTTCGATTCCAATCGACTTGGCCAATGAAACAGCATTTTTTATTATTTGCGCTTTTTGTTCCAAGTCAGGTGCAATATTCAATGCAGCGTCTGTTACAATCATAAGTTGGTCATAGCCAGGAATTTCAAAAAAAGCGACATGCGATAAAACATTCCCTGTTCTTAGTCCATATTCCTTATTTAAGACAGCCTTTAAAAAAATATTGGTTGGAATATTACCTTTCATTAGTACATTGGCTTCTTTATTAAAAACAGCCTTAACAGCTAACTCTGCTGCGTTGGCAGTTGAATCGGCCTGAACAATTTTTACATGATTACTGTTCATCCGTTCATCCATTTTCCTTTCAATGAGTGAAGAAATTTTATCTTTATCACCGAACAGGATGAAATGAGCAAGATTTCGATTTAATGCATCGATAACAGCTTCTATGACTTCTGAATCTTCTGCTGCAGCAACTGCAACAGTATTTATGCCTTCATGGGTTGCTTTGTCAATTAGTGAATCTAGCAACAAGTTATCATCAACCCCTTCTCCAATTACTGCTACTCCCAATTATTAATGTGCAAGATTTGTGCCAAAACACATTTGTATGAAAACGCTTTATCGCGCCAATTATACTGTGCAATATTTTTCATATCATGAAATTTATTGCATGCTATTTTTTTCAAGATTGTATTTTTCGAGCTTATAATATAAATTCCTTACAGATAACCCAAGCGTTTTGGCCGTTAATGTCTTATTACCTTTTAAGCGGAAAAGTGTTTGCTGAATGATTTTTGCCTCATATTCTTCCATCATCGCCGATAAAGAATGGGCTAATGTAAAGGATTCACTCGTATTGGTAAGGGTTAGCTCACTACCATTTTTTTTATTTTTTAACTCAGGTAAATGATGAACATCGATTAATGTCTCATAATAGTTCATAAAAATAATCGCTCGGCCAAGAATATTTTCTAATTCCCTTACGTTCCCCAACCAATCATACCCCATTAACTGAAGTAAGGCTGCTTGGGTAACTCCTTCAACGTTACGTCCATAGTCGCGATTAATTTTTTGAATAAGTCGTTCACATAATAACGGAATCTCTTCTTTTCGATTTCGAAGTGGCGGAATATGAATGGGCATGCGATTTAAACGATAATATAAGTCTTCCCTAAAGGATCCATTGGCAATACCCTTCTCTAAATTAACATTGGTGGCAGCAATGACTCTGACATTAATGATGACAGGCTTTGTGGCACCCACACGAATGATTTCGTTCTCTTGTAATACCCTTAACAGTTTCGCCTGAGTATTTGCAGAAAGCTCGCCAATCTCGTCGAGAAAGATGCTGCCATTATTCGCTTCTTCAAAAAAACCTCGTTTCCCTCCTCGGATCGCCCCGGAAAAAGCCCCTTCTTCGTAACCAAATAGTTCACTTTCTAGCAATGATTCAGAGATAGCGGCACAATTAACCCGAATAAATTTGTTATATTTCCGATCACTTGCATTATGTATGGCATGGGCAAACAACTCTTTTCCCGTTCCGGACTCACCGCGAAGAAGGACGGTTGCAGGTGTTTTCGCTCCAAGTTTTGCCTGCTCAATGGCAAGCATCATTTCATCGGATTGCCCAACAATATCCTCAAAGGTATATTTGGCCTCCAGCGTACGAATGATTTGCCTGGCTCGGCTCAATTCCCTGCTAAGTGATTTCATTTCCGACATATCATGAATAACACCGACGCTCCCCTTCAATTTCCCTTTAACAATAATCGGTGCAACATTCACAATTACTTCCTTTTTATTTGGGCCTACCCTCATCGGGACACCACGGACAGCTCGTCGGGTTTGTAGTACCTTCATATGCATACTCTCACCTTCAGATATATCCGCAGTAGCAGGCTGGCCAATTACTTGCTCTTGTGTGAGGCCGGTAATACGGGTATAAGCTGGATTGATGAGGATTCCCCTGCCATCCTCATCCACAACAGAAATAGCATCATCACTCGAATGGATAATCGCTTGAAGCATGGTTTGGATTTCTTTTAAATCCGTAATTTCCTCAGCTAGATTTACAACCTCTGTAATATCTTTAAAAACAGCAAAAGCCCCGATTAATGTTCCGTTTTCTTCAATGATGGGAATACGGGTTGTGATGATTTTCCGATCATTACCCAACAACATTTCTTGGTTCGCTTCTATTCTTCTTGTTTTAAGAATTAGCGGTAGCCTGGTTGTTGGAATGACTTCAACTATAGATTTTCCGATTGCCTCATCTTTTTTTACTCCCATTATTTCTTCAGCTCGTTTGTTAAACAAGATGACGGTTTCATGATTATCAATCACCATCATCCCATCATTAGCAGCATTAAAAATTAGTTCCTGCTGATAGGATTCATTTTGGTGCTTCACAACCAGTTCTTCTTTTTCTTCCAAAAGCTTTGAAAGCAGAAAGGCAACACTTCCCGGAATCAACACTGTTTTCTTCTTTTTAGCATTTCTTATTTCTTGAAAAACAGCATCATTACCCGTTACTTCAATAATGATATCGATATTTTCAGTTAGAAAAGGCTGCCAATGGGTCCCTGTTTTAATCCCCTCTTGTTGGGCCAATAAAATGCCTGGTGCATCCAAGTTGCGATCAATCACCAGATGGACTTTTAACACCTCTGATTCTTTTAAAATTTTTAAGATTGCGGTACCACCCTTGCCGGCTCCAACAATCATTACGTTTTGCATGTTCTCCGGCCCCTTTAATAAAGAAATTTTTTTCATCCCATCCCAGGGAAAATATGCAATTTATTTCATTATCTATTTTATAACCAAACTCCCGCCTTGACAAATTTCTTCTATGTAATAGTATTTTCATGAGATATAATCAAGGTATACCTTTACTTAAAAATATATATTGGAAGGACATATTTAATGAAGCGTATTATTGCTCTTATCATTTTGTTGATCCCAGGAATTTTAGCCGCTTTAGGAATAAAATTAATGCGTGATATGACCTTTGGCATTCTTCAAGCACCATTCCCTTATTTATGGCTTCAATTTCTAATCGGATTGGTTTTTTTTATTGGTGGTCTCGGTTTTGTCGCTGGGTTTATTTTTCACCGTGATCGAAAAAGAAACAATGTTCAAGCTAGATTCAAAAAATAAAAAGAGGCCTTATGGTCTCTTTTCATATTGTTTCCGTATTTTAAATGCCTTAACTGGATCATCTGTAATGATGGCCGTGCAATTTAGGTTAAAAAGGCGATGCATATCTGCATCTTTATTAACCGTATAGGGCCGGACAGCAATTCCATTTTCCATCGTATTTTTGATGATATTATCAGACATAGCAGAATGTTTAGGGTGAATCCCTTTTGCTTTAATGGATTGGGAATAAATCCATGGCATATAGATTCCTTCAATGAAAAGTGGCGCTGTTTCAATTTCTGGTGCCAACCGATAGCAGTAAACGATACTATAGTGATTAAAAGACGAGATAATTATCCGGTCCGATAAGCCATGTTCTCGGACCTGTTGAATGACCTTTTCTTCCATTCCTTCATAGGCGATTAAACCATTTTTCAGTTCAATATTACATAGTAATTTATTTGTTTTCAGCCATTCAAGAACCTCGGATAAAGATGGAATCGACTCTTTCTTAACACCTTTGTTATTTGCGTTAAGTTTTCTGATATCCTTATATAAAAAATCTTTAACAAACCCTTTACCACTCGTTGTTCGGTCAACCTTTTCATCATGGATGACAACAATTTCACCATCCTTTGTTAATTGAACATCAAGCTCAATCCCGTCTGCTCTTGCCTTTTCTGCCTCAACAAAGGCTCCCATTGTATTTTCAGCAAAAGAGGCAGAGTATCCGCGGTGCGCAAAAATTTGTGTCATGTTTTCACTTCCTAACATTAAAATGAAGGGATTACTTAAAATCTTTACCCTTATCACTAGAAACAACAATAAAGGTTTCAGAGAAATTAAATGTACCGATAGAACAGCTTATGCAATGCCATTCGCAAATTCTCATTCAAAAACTAATTGAATGGGAAAAGAAAAAGCCTTCATTCACTGTGATGAAGGCTTTCAAAATATTTACTGGCCCATTCAAGAAGCCTTATGTTCTAACCGTAATTTATCAGCGACCATGGCGATGAATTCCGAATTTGTCGGTTTTGCTTTTGTCATGCTGACAGTGTATCCAAAAAGACTGGAAATCGAATCGATATTTCCACGGCTCCAAGCCACTTCGATGGCATGACGAATAGCACGCTCCACTCGGCTTGCGGTTGTATTATACTTTTTTGCAATATCAGGATATAACACTTTCGTGATAGAGCCTAATAGTTCAATGTCGTTATATACCATGGAAATGGCTTCACGTAAATATAAATAACCTTTAATATGTGCTGGAACCCCAATCTCATGAATAATACTTGTAATGCTGGCATCCAAATTTTTTGGCTTATGTTCTGATTGAGAGCGATAGCTTGAGGATGGAGCCTTACGTGTGAACGAATTGGAATTCCCACTGACTTGCCGAATATGGTTACCGAGATTTTCCATATCAAAGGGTTTTAAAATAAAATAAGATGCTCCAAGGTCAACAGCCTTTTTCGTCACATCTTCTTGCCCAAACGCTGTCAGCATAATGACATTTGGAATAGCCCCTTTCTTTACCTCCCGCAGGCGCTCAAGTACTGCCAAACCATCAAGATGCGGCATGATAATATCTAAAACAAGTACATCAGGATCTGTTGTAGATAACATATCTAAACACTCTTGACCATTATGAGCAATCCCAACCACTTCCATATCCTCTTGGGATGATATATAATCCTCTAATAAACCAACCAATTCCCTATTGTCGTCAACGACACAAACTTTTATTTTCTTCACTTCCGGTTCCTCCTCAATTCAACTCAACTCTATTTCATCATAAACCGCTATCTAATCCTTAATTCTATTCTAATTTACAAATTCGACAATGCAACAAAAATTCCTCTCATTTTTTTAATATTTCTTAAAATAGTGATAATATCTTATCTTTTCTTTGTTTTTCTTTCTTTTTCGACTAATTTCGCATTTTATCCACTTTGGCCTTATTGTTTTCCAAGCATTTATAAAAAAAGAAGCAAAATAGGATAATCCACCTATTTTGCCCTAAAAAGCGTTCATGATCATCCTTTTTTAACTTGCTTTGTTTTTTGGTGTTTCGTATATGTTAATTCCAGCTTCGTTTAGCATCCATTCAATATGCACCCCATAACCTGAGGTTGGATCATTGACAAAGACATGTGTGACGGCTCCGACAAGCTTTCCATCTTGAATAATCGGACTTCCACTCATCCCTTGAACAATTCCTCCTGTTTTTTCAAGGAGCTTAGGATCGGTTACTTTTATGACCATTCCTTTTGTAGCTGGAAACTTTTGCGGGATTGTGCTTACAATTTCAATATTAAATTCTTCGACGCGATCATCATTAACCACGGTTAAAATCTTTGCAGGTCCTTCTTTTACCTGATGGGATAACGCTATTGGCAGAGCTTTATCCATCACTCCATTTTTAAATTCTTTATTTAATTCTCCAAAAATCCCAAACGGACTATTCTTTTGGATATTCCCAACAATCTCACGGTCAGAAGAAAAGCGAGCAAGCTTTTCACCAGGATCACCATTACTTCCCTTTTCAATTGAAGTTACTGTAGAACGGACTATTTGGCCATCTTCGACCACAATTGGTTTTTTTGTATCCATATCAGAAATAACATGCCCAAGTGCACCATATTTTTTAGATTGAGGGTGGACAAAGGTCATTGTTCCAATTCCTGCAGCTGAATCTCGAATATATAAACCAAGCTTATAGGTATTTTCCCCTTTATCTTTTAATGGAGTAAGTTTGGTCGTGATTTTTCCACTTTCACGGCTAATGACCATATCAAGAGCTTTACCATTTTGTCCTGCTGTTTGCACAAACGGTGCTACATCGGTCATTTTCTCTATTTTATTACCATTAATTTCGGTAATCATATCTCCGATTTTAATCCCTGCCATTTCACCAGGAGATTTTTTTCCATTCGTTGTATTTATTAAATGGTGCCCTACTACCAAAACACCAACCGTATTTAATTTTACACCGATGGATTGTCCCCCTGGGATAACTCGAAAATCTTTTAAGACATGTACATCGACCTTTTTAATTGGGATCCCAGCATATTCTAGAAGCATTTCATTTTTGCCTTTTTCAGATGCATTAACCGAAACCGAATGTTCTTCTTGATCCAATGTGTTTTTCGAATTATGAGAAACAAAAGCGGCTGATACCGGGCCAGCCTTTTTGAAAGTGTAATCCTGTCCTTCAAAAACAGTAATTGTCTTTGGTATTTTAATGTACTGCTGAAACGGCTGAAAAAAGATAAGGCTAATTAATGAAACAAGGAGAATTCCACCAATAATCTTTCTAATTATTTCTAACTTCAAATTTTTCACTCTCCTCGCTTCTTTTCACAACATTGAAATGGCTACATCTTTAATTTTGCCTCCTTGACAATCATTTATAACTTGGTTCTACATAAAAAAGCTACCCATAATGGATAGGAATAGCAATTTGAACGGGTATAAAGGTCTTATGTAAATTCTGATACATCAAGGGTTGAGTATGACGGCAATAGGTTCTATTTGGGTCATTTATGGAGGTTGTTGACAAATTTGGTCAACTTTCCGTCAACAAATCATTTTTTCTTAGTATAAATTATTTACATTTAATAAATGCTTAATCATGAATACATTATTATTTTTTCTATTATATAGAAGGAAAATTTCAAACGGATACGAAATAACATTTCCTACTTGCTTTAATGCTGTTAATGCACTATCTAAGTATGTGGCGGTAGCCCTCACCTTGTTTGATCATTCTAAAATCGTGAGAAGGCGAGACTGCCTTTCAAATCAACGAGGGCAAGTTTGGTTTTATCCGGGTTCTTATGTATTAGGGGAAATTAGTAGCATGAGACAGACCCTCATTTTACTCAGGGGCAATTTGCTAAAAGATTTAATTGAGCATAGCAGTGTTAAACACCTTGGCGAACAGGTAATTCTTCCTATTTATTGAAATAACCTTAAAATCAAATCAATTGAGGAGATTTGGGTAATGATAAAGGAGGAAGAATAAAGAGAAACTTAAATTCCAAGTGCTTTCAAGCATTCTCCACATTCTAAGCTTTTTTTAACAATACATTCATCGATTAACCTTAGATATAACAGGATTGGTTAAGGAACTCGAAAAACTTGGATATAGGAGAAGACTTAACGAAAGTAAAAATTTACCTTTTTAAGGGAAATGTTCACAAATATGTAACAAGGTTTTTTGAAAATTTTGTCTAATACACCATGTATCAACCAATAAGGTGTGTGATACGTGATGTTACTTTTTAAAGCTGGAAAGTTTATTAAAGTAAAAGTGTTTGTTTACGGAGATCATTACTTGAGCACGGCAAGCACAAGGGGTTGTTCAGTGTGGAACTGCTTAGGGACCACCAGGAAAAAAGCAAAAGAAATGGCATTGCTTAGGTTAGATCAGGCCTTAAACGAAGTTAAAAAAGAAATGGATCGAGTCATTGAAAGAGAGGACTATTCCGTTTACCATGAAAAAAAATAAATTAATGAGCCCCCTTTCAAACGAGAAGGGGCTTTATTCATTCCTAATAACACAATAATAAAGGGATTAGCCAATAATAGTCGAATATTTGCAGTGCATCCAATTATTTTTATGTAAATGTCAAAATAAGATTGTGAAGGAATCTGCTTAAAGTAACGGTTCGTTGAAATTTTGGTTTTGAACCCTCCTGTTTATCGATGTCATATTAATTTTGGAAACCATCGAATGAAAAAAGCCGATGTGTTAATGGAGTGGTAAAGAATGCCTATTTGTGATTGTGAAAAAGTGCACTTAATCTAATGAGGCAGGAAAGGTGGGATTTGATGTGGGCAAACTCGTAAGTAAAATTATAGTATCTATTAATAACTTAAAAGAAACATCTTGGTTAACCATTCTATTGTTTTCTATACTGTATTGTGTTTATGTAACAATTATTAATCTTGTTGTATTTAAATCTAACATTATACAACCAATTTCTGTATTAACTTTAGGACTTGTGAACCAAACCCTTATAGTTAATATTGTTAGTTTAATACTATTTGTCTTTATATTGATTATAAAGTATGGAAGGCTAACTTTCTTTGATATAGGCTTAAAGGGAAATAGATTACTTAGTGCAGTAACTGCAGTAAGCATTATTTGGATTGCCATGCAATTAATCAATATTGTTATTGGGATAATTACAACAGGGAAGCCAATTATATATGAAGGTTGGAATCAATATGGAGCATTAAAAATGTTTGGTAGTTTTATTGGTCAATTGTTTGGAAATAGTTTGTTTGAAGAAGTAGTTTTCAGAGGTTTTTTGTTAGTGCAAATTTCTAAAAAGCTAAAAAACAAAAAAGGACAGCTCTTTATCGGAATATTTGTATCACAGTTTCTATTTGCACTAATACATATTCCTAATAGAATATTGGGTGGAATGAACGTTTTCGAAATAGTAACCTCTCTAATCATACTATTTATGATAGGTATTTTCTTTGCAATCGTTTACTTGTTAACGGACAACCTATTTTTAGTGATAGGTATACATACCATCTGGAACACACCATTACTTGTTTTTAATGGGCTTCCTAGTATTTTGGTTATTTTTGTCGCTACAATTATCCTTTTACTCATTTGGGATAGAACTTTTGGAAGGCTCAGTTTAAAGGCTACCAACCAATGAATTAGATGATGTGATTTAGCAGAGGATATTTCACCCGCGTAATAATAAAACAATGAGCCTCAATAGAGCTATTTTAGACTGATTTGTTATAAAAATTTTTTTTGTGGAAAAATATAGGAAAGGAGAATTTTCTAGGAAAGATATCTTTTAGCTGGAAAAAATGTGTCTTCGGGAGTGGAAAATAAATGAGACAGTATATTGAATTTACAGTGAATGTAAAGCCTTTTCAAGCAGTTCAACTTATTGTGGATGACAAGGATTTAAAGTCAGATTTGATATTTGAGGATTATAAAGTTACTGGAGAAGATGAAAGAGAGATTTCAATTTTAGTATTTGAAAAATTTTTTCTCCGAACTGGTAATACGGCTACATTAACTCTCACTGTTGATAATTTTAGCGGAGTTACAATAATAAAGTGTATATCAGCAGGAAATGGAGGAGGGATATTGGATACTGATTGGGGAGCGGGAAAAAGTTTTATTAAACCAATACGAAAAAAACTGGAATCTCACATTATTGAAATAACTGAGGAAACATAACTGGGCTTTGATTCTATAAAAAAGATTAAAGTCTATTTTAATAAATAAAAATTTTTGAGTGGTTAAAGAGCCTGATTTCAGGCTCAATTACAATTATCGCTTTTTACTTCTTAAATTTTGGGTACTTATCAATATAGATATCTCCACCAGCAAGTAGTTTTTTGTTTCTACATCATATACTGCATATCTTCCACTAAACTCTTTTTCTGTATCCTTTAATGAGTAGAAAAAAATAAACCTGTCTATATGGGCTTACTGTTTGATGATACTTAAAATCTATATTTGGGTATGTAGTATGAATAATTCCATCCCAAGTTATATAATTAAATCTGTCCACCTCATTAAACAGGAACTTTTCTCTAATATTAATTGATGCATAAGGAATTTCTTTAAATAAAGCAATATCCATCTGTGATTTTAGCTTTTTATTTCTTTTATAAAACTCCAGATGTTTTATGTAAAACTCTTGATGAACAGGATAACTCCTTTTCCTTAATGCTTCATAAAATTGATCAACAGTTTCATTAAATAACTTTTCTTTATTGGCAGGATACAAATATTCAATTTTTTTTATATCAGTTGACTTGTTAGTTTGTGCAAAGACATTGATTCCTGTGAAAAATAAGAAGAAAACAGTAATAAATAGAACTTTTCCTTGTTGTTTAATCATTTTTACCATCCCTTTTCCTCCTAATATTAACCCCACCTCTCCAATAGACTTTCCCTTATTAAAATTATTTAGTAAAAAGCTTTACTTATGGAATACCAGCCATTGTAGGACTTGTTGTTCATTTTTAGAAAGAAGGCAAATTTAAGCTAACAGAGGTTTTAGTGCAAGAACGGGATTGCTAGCAGCTTTTTTCTTATTGTACTATCCTGAAAATATGTTTCTTCAAAAATAAAAAAATGACAATAAACCCCTCTCCTTTTTGAATAAAATAAAAAGAGACCTGGAAGGACTCTTAATTTAATATGCTGTTGTCTTACTGAAGAATATTACAGCCCATATAAATGATTAAAGTCATAAATGTCGTTAAAAGAAATATATTTCTAAGTTTATTGCGTTCTTTTTCATCATTTGATGAAATAAAAATGTATCTTCTAACACAAAGACCTAATATCCCAATTCCAAAGAAAGTTGATAAAAATATAATAAAAAAGTCCAAATTTGGAAAAGTCTTTACTGTTACAATAATTTCCACCATCGTTCTAAATGAGAAATAGAAGATAAAAAATAACAGCAAATTGTATATTAAAATTACAATCCAAATGTTTTTACGGCTCATAAACAATATCCCCCTTTTCAAACTTACTCTTAATTGTATATTCTAGCTGTTAGTTAATTATCCTGCATCCCAAAATATTGTGACATAAATAACTATTTTTCAATATAATGTTAGTATTGTAAGTGGAAAACAAATGACCTCAAGTTACGTATTCCATTTACTTTTTGCCCTCATATGCTCCTTCCCGAGGGCTTTTTGTTTAACAAAATTACTCTTTTGTTTCCTAATTAATAACTTATCTCTTTTCTTATATTCATATATCCTCTAAACCAAAATTAAACTTCCATCTATAAACTAAATTCTGTTTTTACTTTAAAATGAAATTGGAGGTGTCTTTATGAAAAAGAATACAATCTATAAAAAAGAAAAGGGAAAAAAAATAATTGAACAGCACTATGAAAAATACTTATTGGATTTGTCTATAGATTTTGAACGAATATATATCTATACTACCTTTGGTAAAACACATATGCTTGTATCTGGACCACTTGAGGGAAAGCCTATCTTTATATTCCAAGGTGGTAATTGTATTAATCCGATGACATTATCTTGGTTCTTGCCTCTTTTCTCTAAGTACAGAATTTACTCACCCGATACGATTGGACACCCTGGATACAGTGATCAAACCAGAGTATCTGCAAAAGACAGTAGTTTTGCACAATGGATAAGTGAATTAATGAATCATTTCAACATTGAAAGCTCTGCTTTTATAGGCCCTTCATATGGTGCCGGAATCATATTAAGATTAGCTTCATTTATGCCTCAAAAGATTGACTGCACAGTATTAGTTTCTCCAGCAGGATTACAACTTGGGTCAAAACAAGAAATGATTAAAAAGGTGTTACTCCCACTGTTTTTGTATAAAATTTCCTCTAACAATAAATATCTGCATAAACTAACAAACAATATGTCAGAAAATAATATGAATGAATTGGATAAACAAATTATTGGCGATATATTTAAATACATAAAACTCGAACAAGAAATGCCTAAATTAACAGAAAAAAAGGAATTGGTTAATTTCAATGCACCAACGCTCATATTAGCAGGGACAAAAGATATATTTTTTCCTGCTAATAGCTTACGCAGTGTATCCGAAGAAATCATTTCAAATTTAATATCATTTCAATCATTTGAAATGGGACATTTTCCTTCTAATAGAAATCTTGAAAAAATAAACGAGAAAATCATAGAATTTCTAAATATATATTATTAATTCCTGTCGATTTTTCTAAAACTGTTATCTTATTTCCAAGTCTTTATTTATGAGTTGATAGAGGTAGGAGTGAATTTAAAGGCTGTACAAAAAAGAGGAGGACATTCAAATTGGAGAATTACAACTGATGTTTATACCTATGTATCAAAAAAGGCAAGTCATAATGCAGCAGAAAAAATCGATAAATTTGACCCAAGAGGGAAATTCGTCAAAAATTCGTCAGAAAGCTATCCCAGGATTAAAGCAGCCCTTAACCACTGATATACCAATGGTTCTAAGGGCTACTCATTTTAGTCCTTCTTCGGCAAAGCTACCCAGATTGGGAAGCTTTTCAATTTATTTTGTTTTTTTCAGCTAATTGTAATAATTCCTGGGCATGCTGCTTGGTTAAATCGGTTATTTCTACACCGGAAATCATTCGCCCAATTTCTTTAATTTTTTCCTCTACATTCATTGGGGTGACTGAGGTTGTCGTTCTTCCCCCTTTAATGATCTTTGAAATAAATAAATGGGTATCTGCCATTGCTGCCACCTGAGGTAAATGCGAAATGCATAAAACCTGGGAATCAATAGCTACTTTATAAATTTTTTCAGCAATTGACTGGGCAACCCTTCCACTGACACCTGTATCCACCTCATCAAAAATAATCGATGTAACTCCTTGATGTTTGGAGAATATACTTTTTAAAGCAAGCATAATCCGTGATAATTCTCCTCCGGAGGCAACTTTTGATAGAGGTTTTAAGGGTTCTCCCGGATTCGTTGAAATATAAAATTCTACAAAATCGACACCATTTTTTGAAAAATGTTGATTATCGGATTTGACACGAATTTCAAAAACGGTCTTGGCCATATACAATTCTTTCAATTCTTTATGTATTAATCGTGTCAGCTTATCTGCCCATTTGTGGCGTAGTTCAGTTAATTGCTTAGCTTCAAGAATTAAGTCTTTTCGAATGGCCGTTAGTTCTTTTTCCAATTCACTAATATGTGTTTCTTTATTTTGTAACGTGTCTATTTCTTCTTCGATTTTAGCTGCATATTCTAATATTTCGTTAATTGTTTTACCATATTTTCGTTTGAGCTGATTGATTTCATTTAAGCGGTCTTCTATTTCATTTAATCTTTGCGGATCATATTCTAAGACATCTAATTCATTTCTTAAAGAACTTGCAGCATCCTCTAATTGATAAAAGCTATTCGACACTGATTCGAAAATTTCTTTATATGTAGAATCAAGTGCAGCTGCATCTTCTAGGTATCCCATAACCATTCCAATCCAATCGAGGCCTTTTTGTTCTCCGTGTAAGGCAGTGTAACTTGATTGAATCGCTTCAAACACTCTTTCAAAATTTCCTAGTTTTCTTCTTTCCTCGGATAGTTCTTCATCTTCATTGAGCTTTAAATTTGCATTTTGAATTTCATCTAATTGAAATTGAATTAAATCAAGGCGGTGGGCTGTTTGCTGGTCATTTTCACTTAATGTTTTAAGTTTTTGTAATGTGTGATCGTATCGGCGATATACGTCCAGATATTCGCCTTGTGAAGCCAAAATTTCCTCAGCACCAAATTGATCAAGTAAGGGTAAATGTTTTGTCTCATCCATTAATTCTTGATGTTCATGTTGGCCATGAATATCAACAAGGGTTGCGCCAATCTCCCTTAGAGTTGAGATCGTAACCAGTTTTCCGTTTATACGGCAAACACTTTTTCCAGTTCGAGATATGTCACGCCGTAAAACAACCATTCCTTCTTCAATTTCTATCCCAAATTCCAATGCTTTCATGATAATTGGATGGTTTGGATCATCGAGTTGAAATAGCCCTTCAATTTCTGCCTTCTCTTCTCCATGGCGGACAAATTCTGCCGATCCCCTTCCTCCGACTAGTAAATGAATCGCGTCAATGATAATTGATTTTCCTGCTCCTGTTTCCCCCGTTAATACAGTCAATCCCTTTTCAAAGGAGATGGATAGAGCTTCAATAATCGCGAAATTTTTTATTGACAGTTCTGCTAACAAGGAACACTCCCCCAATTACAGCATATCTAGGAATCGATTGGTTACGACCTCTGTGTCTTCTGGTGTTCGACAAATAATTAACATCGTATCATCACCACATATCGTTCCTAATATTTCTTCCCAATCAAGATTATCGATCAGTGCACCAATGGCCATAGCATTACCAGGCAAGCACTTCATAACCAATAAATGCCCTGCAGAATCAATCCTTACAAATGCATCGACTAATGATCGTTTAAGTTTTTGCAACGGATTAAACCTTTGGTCTGCTGGCAGACTGTATTTATACCGACCATCGATTAATGGTACCTTAACCAAGTGTAATTCTTTTATATCCCGTGATACCGTAGCCTGGGTCACATTATAGCCTGCGCCCTTAAGCTCATCGACAAGCTCATCTTGTGTCTCAATATCATTGCTGGCAATAATTTCTCTTATTTTTATATGACGTTGACCTTTATTCACTTTTTCACCCCATAATCATTGAAAACCTTAAAGTATTTTGAACTAATATGTCGTATCTACCCATATGTTAGCCCATTTTTACAGCCTTGTACATTTTTTCTTTAATAAAAATACATTTAAATGCAATAAAAGGATAGGCTCAGGCCTACCCCTTCTAGTCTTGCTTTGTATGGAACTCATTATGTGATTCCTTGACAATATCAGGAGGACTGACCTGCAGCTGATTGACTCCTATTTCCCGTTCACCTTCCCATTTAAGGTGAAGTAAAAATTCAATGTTCCCATCCCCACCAGTGATTGGAGAAAACGAGAGGTCTGTTACAATAAATCCTTGTTGAACGGAAAAGTTAATTATTTTATCGATTACCTGTAAATGTACTTTTTCATCCCGTACGATGCCCTTTTTACCGACCTGGTCACGACCAGCCTCAAACTGCGGCTTCACAAGGGCGATAATATCACTTCCTGGTACAAGAAGTGTTTTTAACACCGGTAATATTAAGATTAAAGATATAAAAGAAACGTCTATTGTGGCAAAATTCGGCATTTCTCCGGTTAAATCAGCAGGCGTCACATAGCGAAAATTGGTCCTTTCCATTACCATGACCCGTTCATCTTGCCTTAGTTTCCAAGCAAGCTGATTATAGCCAACATCGAGAGCATAGGACATTTTCGCGCCATTTTGTAAGGCACAATCGGTAAATCCACCAGTTGAAGCCCCAATATCTAATAACACCTTATCAAGGACACTGACATCAAACACTTTTAATGCCTTCTCAAGCTTTAATCCCCCGCGGCTGACATACGGTAGCATTTTCCCTTTTATGCTTAACGGGATATCAATCTTGACCTTTTCTCCCGGTTTATCCAATCGTTCTTCCTTTGTATAAACTAGGCCTGCCATAATAGCTCGTTTAGCCTTTTCCCTTGTTTCAATTAATCCCCGTTCTACAAGTAAAACATCTAATCGTTCTTTATTTTTCATTTTTTAAGCCCTTTGTTGTTTTTTCCTTGCCAGTGTTGAAATTCGTTTGATTATTCCTTCAGTCGTTAACCCAATTTCTTCAAGAAGTGAGCCAACATCTCCATGTTCAATAAACTGGTCAGGGATGCCAAGTCTGTCAATCTGAGCATGGTAATATCCTTGGGAATGAGCATATTCAAGAATTGCACTACCAAACCCACCCTGTAACACAGCTTCTTCAATCGTGAGGAGAGGCATATTTTTATCTAGCAGACCAGTTAGCATTTTTTCATCCAAAGGCTTGATAAACCGAGCATTCACAACCTTTACGGAAATTCCTTGCTTTTCCAGTAGCATTGCTGCATCCATCGCCATCGGAATTGTCGTACCAAAGGTTAAAATGGCCGCGTCATCGCCTTCTTTTATTACCTCCCATGTACCGATTGGAATGGTGTGAAATTCCGTATCCATTGGTACACCGACTCCATTACCACGAGGAAATCTCATCGCAATTGGACCATCATCATAATTTACGGCCGTATATACCATATGCTGCCCTTCATTTTCATCCTTAGGCATCATTAAGACGATATTAGGAACATGCCTTAAAAAGGCAATATCGAATACACCTTGATGTGTCTCACCATCTGCACCAACTAAACCGGCCCGATCGATTCCAATAAAAACATTTAAATTTTGCCGGCAAATATCATGAACAACCTGGTCATAGGCCCGTTGTAAAAAAGTTGAATAAATCGCTAAAAAAGGCTTCATATTTTGTGTCGCTAATCCTGCCGCAACTGTCGCCGCATGCTGTTCAGCAATCCCGACATCATACATTCGCTCAGGAAACTCACTGGCAAAACCCTCAAGCTTCGATCCAACAGGCATCGCGGGAGTAATCGCCACTATTCTTTCATCGCTGCGTGCCAGTTTGCGAACGGTTTCGCTGACTAAGCTACTCCATGCAGGTGGCTGCTTTTTATTAGGTTTTACAAAATCACCAGTGTCCATCTTATAAGGACCTGTTCCATGCCATGTCCCAGTTTTATCACTTTCTGCAGGTTGATAGCCTTTACCCTTCTTCGTGATGACATGAAGGAGAACTGGACCCTCTGTTTTTTTAGCATAGCTTAAACTCTCAAATAAATTGTCAAAATTATGGCCATCAATCGGGCCTAAATAAGTGAACCCAAGTTCCTCAAAAAACATACCGGAAACAAATAAATATTTCAGGCTGTCCTTTACACGTTCCGCAGTGGCCGCAAGTTTACCGCCAACAGCAGGCACCTTTTTCAATAACATTTCGAGTTCATCTTTCACCCATTGGTATTTTCCAGCTGTCCGCAATTGGCCGAGAATATTATGTAACGCACCAACATTTGGAGCAATCGACATTTCATTATCATTTAAAATCACAATCATGTCTTTTTTCTCATGCCCAATATGATTTAGTGCTTCTAATGCCATCCCGCCCGTTAATGCACCATCTCCAATAACCGGTACAACAAAGGATTTTTCCTTTTTTAAATCCCTAGCAATAGCCATTCCCATTGCAGCAGAAAGCGAGGTAGAACTGTGCCCAGTCTCCCAAACATCATGCTCGCTTTCAATTCGTTTTGGAAAACCACACAAGCCTTTGAACTGCCTTAAGGTATCAAATTCACTAGCTCTGCCGGTTAAGATTTTATGAACATAGGATTGATGACCGACATCCCAAATAATTTTATCCTTTGGACTGTCAAAACATTTATGTAAAGCAATGGTTAATTCGACAACTCCTAAATTCGGTCCAATATGACCTCCGGTTACAGACAGCTTTTCAATCAAGAATTGGCGAATATCTTGACCCAAAGCCTCTAGTTCTTTATTCGACATTCCTTTTAAAAAGGACGGGTCTTTTATTGATAACAGATCCATATATGGACCACTCACTTTCATACTTTTTCTTTCTACTCTAGAACTTCGATAATTGGCTTGCCCTCTCGAGCAAGGCGATTCCGCTTTTCTTTTTGAAAAAATAGCCGCTAACACGATAGTGATAACGGCATTGACAATGTTTTCTACATTGAAAACAATTATAACACACTTATTTCTTTGCCTCAAATACCCCTATTTTAGTGGTCCCTTGTAGCAACTAAATCCGTTATTTCCTCAAGGAGGTTTGTATTCAAGCCTGTCTCTCTCAGATATTCCGTTGACAGGTTTATTTGCCTTTGTAAAGCGTCTTTGGCACCTTCTAATGATAACAATTGGGGATACGTACTTTTAAGATTTGCTGTATCACTGCCAACAGGCTTTCCAATTAATTGTTGATTACCAACTAAATCCAGAATATCATCCTGGATTTGAAAAGCAAGTCCAAGGTGATGTGCAAAGGCTGAAAGGTTATCTAATTGGCTTTGACTTGCCCCCGCCAAAATCGCCCCTGCTAACACACTAAATCGAAGCAGCTTACCTGTTTTATGAATATGGATATACTCAAGCTCTTGAAGGGTTAGTGACTTCCCTTCCCCTTCCATATCAGCCACTTGGCCGCCGACCATACCTTCAGTTCCAGCCGCTTTTGCCATTTCAATCATTAACTTAATCAATGCATCAGGTGAAGCAAATTCAGCGGAAATTTTTCCAATTACTTCAAAACTATAAGTTAATAAGGCATCACCAGCTAATATGGCAATCGCGTCACCAAATACTTTATGATTGGTAGGCTTCCCTCTCCTTAAATCGTCATTATCCATACTAGGTAAATCATCATGGATTAAGGAATAGGTATGAATCATCTCGATTGCAGCGGCAGCTGGCAGCCCTCTGTGAGGGTCAATTCCGAACGCGTCCAAGGTTGCAAATAATAAAAGTGGGCGAATTCTCTTTCCCCCTGCTTCAAGAGAATAGATCATCGATTCTTTAATAATTGGAGGGGCGTTAAGCTTTTCAACCAGTGTACGAAGCTCCGTATCCAGCAGCTGTTTATATTCTTGTGCAAATGGGTCTAGTAACCTGGGTTTCAAGTCTTATTCCTCCTCTTCAACGGAAAAGTTCTCCGAACGACCATCCTCCGTTATGATTTGAGTAAGATGTTCTTCTACACTTTTCAATTTTTCATGACAAAGCTTTGATAACTCCATACCTTCTTTATAAAATGTTATCGCTTCTTCTAAGGGGACATCTCCCTCTTCAAGCTTATCGACAATTTGTTCCAGCTTTGTCATAGCCTCTTCAAAGGATAATTTTTTTTCATTCGTCACTTTTTCCGCTCTCCTTTATATTCTCCACATTACAGTAAAGGCTTCCATCTGATAATTTAATCTGAACCTGCTCATTTACTTTTACTTGTTTCACAGTTTTTACAAGGTGATTATCCTCTGTATAAGCCAAACTATAGCCCCGTTCCATTATTTTCAACGGGCTTAATGCCTGTAAGGTTGATAGGACATGATTGAAATCAGTTTGTTTTTTAGAAAAAATTTGAACCATGAAGCGGTTCAATTCTTTTTGTGTACGTTCGAAATGGTTTCTAGCCTCAAGTAATGCTGCTCTTGGGTGGTTCCGCTGCAATCGTTTATAAAGAATTTCATGCTGCCCTTTTTTTATTAACGATAACCGGGACGTGCCACGGACAAGCTGTTCTGTTAATTTATCAACATGCTCGAGCTTTTGTTCATATAGACGATGTGGATAGCGAAAGGCATATGATTTTTGTACCCGGTTTAACCGTTCTTTTTCAAACCGGAATTTTTCTTGCATGACTCTTAGAAGACGAGCCTGTCGCTGTAAAACCCGGTCCATTAATTCCTCAATATGCGGAACTGCGAGTTCAGCAGCACCTGTCGGAGTCGGTGCCCTTAGATCAGCAACAAAATCAGCAATTGTAAAATCTGTTTCATGACCAACGGCTGAAATAATTGGAATCCTGGAGGAAAAAATTGCCCGAGCAACCCTTTCCTCATTGAAGGCCCATAACTCTTCAATCGAACCTCCCCCACGTCCGACGATTAAAACATCAATTTCCCTTATATTGTTTGCTTTTTCAATTGCCTTTGCAATAGAGGGTGCTGCGTTTTCACCTTGGACAAGGGCAGGGATAACAAGAATTGAAGCAATTGGATAACGTCGTTTAATAGTAGTAATCACATCCCGTATGGCTGCACCGGTTGGTGATGTAATTACGCCAATGGTTGTCGGGTACATCGGAATCGCTTTTTTCGTTTCAAGCGCGAATAAACCTTCTAATTCAAGTTTTTGTTTTAATTGTTCATAGGCAAGAAATAACTCTCCAATGCCGTCAGGTTGCATTTCTCTTATATAGATTTGATATTGCCCACTTGGTTCGTAAACGCTAATATCGCCTTTTACAATCACTTTCATACCGTTTTCCGGTGTAAATTTCATATAACGCGACTGACCAGCAAACATCACTGCAAGAATGCGGGCCTTTTCATCCTTTAAGGTAAAGTACATATGTCCACTCGAATGTTGTTTGAAATTTGATATTTCTCCTCTTACATGCACATCCCGTAAATGAGGATCGGCATCAAATTTTCTTTTTATGTATTTGGTTAGCGCATTTACAGATAAATATCTTTGTTCTTGCATAGCTGGCTCCTTTTTACAATCTAAAGAATAAAATTGCCCTTATCCATTATATATTTAGTCCTTCTTTTTGTCCGAAAAATCAACTTAAATAGAAAGGTACCTAAATCAATAAAAGATAAGGACAATTCTTCATCCTCTAGTAACGATTGATTGTTTCAGCTGCTGATTTCAAGGTATTATACATGAGCATCGTTATCGTCATCGGTCCTACGCCCTTGGGTACTGGGGTGATATATCCAGCTTTTTCACTCACCTCATCAAAAGCAACATCACCACAAAGCTTTCCTGCTTCATTACGGTTAATGCCTACATCAATGACCACAGCGCCCTCTTTTACATGTTCACCTTTGATAAAGTTTGGTATACCAACAGCGGCAACAAGAATATCTGCTTGCTTTGTATGTAACTTTAAATCTTTAGTTTTGGAATGACAATAGGTTACGGTTGCATGCTGATTAAGAAATAATTGTCCCACCGGCTTACCCACAATATTACTTCTTCCTACTACGACGACATTTTTTCCAGCAATAGCTATCCCTGTTTCTTCAAGTAGCACCATAATTCCGTAAGGTGTGCATGGTAAGAAAGCATTCTGTCCGGTCATCATCCTGCCGATATTAATCGGATGGAAGCCATCGACATCCTTTAACGGGGAAATCGTTTCTATTACCTTACTTTCATCAATATGTTTTGGAATTGGTAGTTGAACCAAAATACCGTGGATCGAAGAGTCTTCATTAAGTTCTTCAATTTTGGCGAGCAATTCCTCCTCTGGAATATCCTCTGACATTTCAATTAATAAAGAGTTCATCCCCAGTTCTTGACATGCTTTTTCTTTACTTGTTACATATGTCCGAGAAGCGTGGTTATTCCCAACAAGAATGACGGCTAACCCTGGAGTTACTCCCTGACTTTTTAGAGCAGCCACTTTTTCAGCAATTTCTATTCTTTTTTTTGCGGCAATTTCTTTTCCATTAATAATTTGAGCAGTCACTGTCATTTCTCCCCTTTGTTTGAAAGGACCCAATCAATTAATCGTTAAGAAGCTTATGTTTCACCTTCGAAAGAACACCATTAATAAACTTGCTTGACTGGTCATCTCCGTAAATTTTTGCTATCTCTATGGCTTCATCTAAAATAACGTTTTCCGGAACTTCAGTTCGGAAGAATTTCAATTCATATACAGCAATTCTTAATAAGTTTCGGTCAACCGTTGCTAACCGATCGATCGTCCATTTTTCAAGGTTTTCGATTATCAATTTGTCGATTTCGGCTTTTTGCTCAACAACACCTAAAACGAGTTTTGTGAGATATTCGTCACCTGCCTCCCCTTCCAAAACATGTTCAATTGCGGATGATGGTTCACTGTTACTTACGTCGATTTGGAACAGTGCTTGTAATGCTTTTTCCCTTGCTGTTCTTCTTTTCATTATACCGTTAACTCCTTTAGATATATTAAATAATTTTTGTCTATTTTTTATACAAACAAATATGGCGTTTCACACCGCCATCAACCATGGAACTACACTCATTCAAAGACCAAACCCTACATGATTAAGACGGTGTGAGCAGAGCCAAGTTCACTAATTTCATGGTTAAATCTGGATTTTTCACTACAATTGGATATACTGATTCGTTTTTGCGGCGCTCCGCCCCTTTTCCATCCATCCTATAGTATTAAAACAATCAAGATAGCTTACACATAAAAAGATAATAGCACAACTAAAATGGATTCGCACTGAAAGGTTGAATATTTCACTTTGTTTTTTGAAATAGAAAAACCAAAGGATTAGCTCCTTTGGTTTTTCCTTTTACAATTCTGAATCAATTTCTGGTTCAATCTTTTGGGTTTCAAATTGAATTCCAACGACGTGAATATTTACTTCTTCTGCTTCTAAAGCCGTCATATTAAGTAGGGCTTGACGGATATTATCTTGTATTTTCCCTGCAACAGTCGGAATGGAGATGCCAAACTTCATCAAACAATACACATCAACCTTTATCCCTGATTCCGTCAGCTCGACTTTAACGCCTTTACCGTGATTTTTTTTCCCTAATCGTTCAACAACACCTGTAGCAAAATTACCACGCATACTTGCTACACCTTCTACCTCGGAAGCAGCAATGCCAGCTATTACCTCAATCACTTCAGGGGCAATTTCAATTTTTCCATGCCCATTATTTCCTTGTTCCATTTCCAAAATACTAAACTCGCTCACCTGAGCTCACCTCCAGATATTAGATAGACCTCATCACATCGTACAGTTCCAGGAATTTTGTATTAAAACTGCCTTCTACAAATTTTTCATGTTCTAGCAGTTTTAAATGGAACGGGATGGTTGTATGAACGCCCTCAACGACAAATTCACTTAATGCCCGTTTCATTCTTGATATTGCCTCTTCCCTACTGTTGCCATATGCGATGACTTTCGCAATCATAGAATCGTAGTAAGGTGGAATGGTATAGCCTGGATATGCCGCTGAATCAATCCGAACTCCAAAACCTCCAGGCGGTAAGTACATTTTGATTTTCCCAGCTGATGGAAGAAAATTCTTTTCAGGATTTTCAGCATTGATTCTGCATTCGATTGCCCATCCTGTAAAAGTAACATCCTGCTGATTTACTGATAACTTTTCACCGCTTGCCACTTTAATTTGTTCCTTAATAAGATCAATTCCAGTGACCATTTCTGTTACAGGATGCTCCACCTGAATCCTCGTGTTCATTTCCATAAAATAAAATTGACGATTGCGGTAGTCATATATAAATTCTACCGTGCCGGCACCTGAATAAGCAACTGCTTTTGCAGCTTTTACGGCTGCATTTCCCATTTCTTCACGGATTTCTCCATCTAAGGCAGGTGAAGGCGTTTCTTCAAGCAGTTTTTGCAGTCTGCGCTGGATGGAGCAATCTCTTTCTCCTAAATGGACGGTGTTACCGTATGTGTCAGCAAGAATCTGGATTTCAACATGGCGGAAATCCTCGATATATTTTTCGATATAGACACCGGAATTCCCGAAGGCTGTCAAAGCTTCCTGCTGGGTAATCGTGATTCCTTTTATTAATTCCTGTTCATTCTTGGCAACGCGGATCCCTTTGCCGCCTCCGCCTGCAGTTGCTTTAATTATAACTGGATAGTGAATGGTTTCAACCAGTTCCAATGCCTCATCGATATCATTAATAATTCCCGTTGATCCCGGAACAATTGGTACTCCTGCTTCACGCATTGTTTCCCTAGCGATATCCTTTGTTCCCATTTTTGTGATGGCTTCCGGGCTTGGACCAACAAATGTAATATTGCAATCACGGCAAAGTTCAGCGAAATCGGCGTTCTCTGCCAAAAATCCATAACCCGGGTGAATCGCATCACTGGAAGTTAGTTTTGCCACACTAATAATATTTGTCACGTTTAAATAACTGTCTTTTGATGAAGTGGGTCCTATGCAGTAGGCTTCATCCGCTAGCTGTACATGCAAAGCTTCACGGTCTGCTTCTGAGAAAACGGCAACTGATTCAATCCCCATTTCCCGGCAGGCACGAATAATCCTTACGGCAATTTCTCCTCTGTTTGCAATTAACAGTTTTTTTATCATCCTGTTATCGCTCCTAACTTAAGGCTTTACTAAAAATAAAGGCTGTCCATATTCTACTAATTGTCCATTTTTCACAAGTACTTCAACAATTTCTCCGTTAACTTCTGCTTCAATTTCGTTAAATAATTTCATTGCTTCAACGATACACACAATGGAATCCTTCGATACATTTGACCCTACTTTGACATATGCGTCTGAATCTGGAGTTGGAGATGCATAGAAAGTCCCTACCATTGGCGAAGTAATCTTGTGTAAATTTGTTGTATCTCCTTCGGTTGGAGTTTCAACCTTTGGAGCTTCTTGCTTTACCTCCACTGCAGGAGCGGCAGGTGTAACAGCTGCAACCGGGATTGTTTGAACAGCTGCAGGAGCCGTAGCTGGTGTAATTGGCTGCATAGATGCAACAGTTACTGTACCATTCTTCTTCATTTTAATTTTTGAACCGTCAATTTCATAAACAAATTCATCAATACTAGACTGGTCAACCAATTTAATCAATTCTCGAATTTCTTGTACTTTTAACATGAGTAACACCCCTCGTACTACTTTAATTAGGACTAACTACTAATACTATACGATAATACCTTGTAAAAGTTCAATAATCTTAATCGTAACAACCATAACAATTTCTACTGCATGCCCTCCTTTATCATCTTAATATTATTATTCTAAAAAGTGAACTTTAACTTCCTAATTCAATACAAAACATTATTTTCTCTTATTTTCACAGAATTAAACCAATAAAAAAAGGAAAGCTAGGCTTCCCTAGCCAGTCGAAAAACTTTCGACTGGCTTTATTTTTTTATTTCACTTTAACATTTCACCGCGTTAATTTATTATAATATTATTCATGCAACATGTCTGTTGATTTGCGCTCCAGGCGCTTCGCTTTCCGCGGGCGTGCCGGGGAGCCTCCTCGTCGCTTCGCTCCTGCGGGGTCTCCCCTGCCCCGTACTCCCGCAGGAGTCTTCGCGCATTCCTCTCCAATCAACAGAGTGTTTTTCAATAAAGACCTTCAACTCAACCAATAAATAATAAAAAATAAGTGGTGAAATCAATGTTTAAGCCAAAAGAGTCTAGCCAAAGTGAATATGAATTCGTTTCTATTGATGAATTAGTTCCAGATGACCACCTTCTTCGCTTGCTTGACAAATATATAGATTTTACATTTCTTCTAGAAAAAGTTCGTCCTTTTTATAGCTAGGATAATGGTCGCCCATCTGATCCCCTTATTCTTTTTAAAATGATGTTTATAGGGTATCTTTTTGGCATTCGTTCTGAAAGACAATTAGAAAGAGAAATTAAAATGGACATTGCCTACCGCTAGAAAAAGTGTGTTGCAATTCTTTAGGTTGATTTGCCTCCTTGTTGATTGGAGCGGAGGGCACTCGACTCCTGCGGGATATAGAGGTCACTGGAGACCCCGCAGGCGCCAAAGGCGCCGAGGAGGCTCCAGGACCTCCCCGCGGAAAGCGAGTGCCCGGAGCGGAAATCAACAGGCCAGATAGCAGAGACAATCAATTAATAAAAAATCGGTAATTTAGATTCAGACAAAAAAATTGCCGAGAAAAATACCCTTTCTCGACAATCTGAGGAAGCACAGCTTCCCTAATAAAATAATTCGTATAAATCTCTGACCTGCGATCATTGTCTAGCTTCAGCGACCAACAATTAGTGTACTTCGCAAAACGGGTGTTTCCTCTTTTCTATTTAGATGGTTGATATTCAACTGCTACATAATTTGTTTCATCAATTTCCTTTTTCACTTCCAGCATAATCTTGTTAGCCTCCGTTGCAGAAGGCTTCTTCTTGGCTTTAACCGTAACAATTACCTTTGCCCCATCTGCTCTTACTAGGACATCATCATAGCCCATCGTTTTAATAAATGTTTCAAGCAATTCTTCTTTTTGGGCCGTTTGATTCAATTTATCCATTTGATCTTTCACTTCACTTCGTTTATCTGCAGGAAGATCAGTTGAAGCCAGCTCATTTGTTAAATTTTGTTTTTTTTCACTGCGTGTGTCTTCTTGCTTCATTCGCAGTTCTTCAAACGCTGCATCCCCCGCAACCGAAGAAACTACGGATTTACCATTCTTGGATTCAGTTTTTGTTTTACCCTTATTTTGATCTTTAGGCTTTTGTTGCACTGCTGTAAGTTCATTCGACTTTTGCTCCGGAGAAGTAATATAATAAACCGATAGCACAACTACTAAACTTAACATAGTTAATAACCAAACTGTTTGTTTTTTCAAAAGCATGATAATAATCCCCCTTTTATTTTTTAGGCATGACAGCGACTCGGTGGCTAGGTACTCCTAATGCCCTCGTGACTGCTTCCCTAATCCATTTTTTCACCTCGATATTTTCAGCACCCTTGGCAACCACCAGTACACCGCGAATCTCTGGCTTTATTGTTTCTACCAAAATTGGAACCTCTTTTTCCCCTTCGCGAATAATAACCAATTGTTCATCTGTTGAGGAATCAACAACCTTACGCTGCCCGCCATCGCGGTCTATTTCATCCGTTGTTTGCGATTTCACAGTTCTATTTTTCTCAAGAATTTTCTTATCTGTTGAATCAATATTGACAACGACAGTAACATCATCTTCACCGAGCATATCCTGTAGTGCCTTCTTAAGTTGATTCTCATATTTTTCTTCATACTCGGTTATCGCTTTATTTCCTGAGCCCTTTTTTAGACCAAATGCTGCTACATCTTCAGAACCTGCTTTCTGGCCAGTTGTTACAGGTACCACAGCAGGATTTGTGTCATTTTTAAAAACAATATTTCCCACAAGCATAAACGCTGCACCTATGCAGAGGACAAGGAGCATATACTGATATTTACTAGGTTTCTTTTCGCCCTTTTCATCCAGTTTTAGTATTTTTTTGAGCCATGATAATGGTCCTTGGTTGTTATCCATTTTTCTTTTTGATCCCCCCTTCAATCGAAACTTCAACTGCTTTTTCAGTTACATTCCATTTTTGCGATAGAAATGAGGCTATTTTTTCTGCTTCTTCTGTTGAGCCTTTAGATGGAAGAGGTTTTTCAGTATTTATTTCGATTTGTTTTATTGCTTCGACTGTCTTTACGCTAAGGTCTGGTTGTTTTAGAAGAACCATAACCTTTTGGAGGTTTTCAGGGAATGCTTGGTCACTTTTTTCATTTAGGACAAAATCAATTTTTGTTATCTCCAATCCGTATTGTTCCATCAACTCCTCCTTAACGTCCTTTTTCAGCTTGACAGCCAATTCTTCTAAAATATATGCATGTTGCGAGGCTTGTATTTCTTTTTTCTTTAAATCTATTAAATTTTTCATATTTTTTTCTCCTGGGTCTTGGTGCGTTGAGATGGAAGCTAATGCTGATTCAAAGTCCTTTGAGATTAATTTAAAGATGGGGGTAAGAATGATGGCAATTAGGAGCAGCCCAGTGACCATCTTGGTATATTTTTGTAGCCCTGAATTCGGTAGGAGCATATCAATAACCGTAGCTAGTAGGATAAAAAGTATTATATTCGTTACCCATTCTTTCAAAAAATCCATTTTTGAGGACCCTCCTATCTCATCATCATCGTCAAATTTCCAGCAGCCACAATAACAGTGATACTTAAAAAGAACATGAGCGACACAATTCCTAGTGCTGCAAAGACATAGATAACACTTTTGCTGATAATATCAAGACATTTTATGACAGGGCCACCGCCTAATGGCTGTAGGATAGCAGCAGCCATTTTATAAATAAATGCAATCATTAAAATTTTTATAGCCGGGAAGGCAACAATAATTAACAGGATGGCTACCCCCGCAATGCCAACTGTATTTTTTAACAGCACAGATGCACTAACAACAGTATCAGTGGCATCGGTAAACATTCTGCCGATGACTGGAATGAAGTTCCCTGTAACGAATTTAGCTGTTCTGATGGTTACTCCATCAGTTACAGCAGCTGATGCCCCCTGGACAGAGATAACCCCTAAAAATACCGTCAAAAACAGGCCCATTAACCCGATACTCCAGTTTCTTAAAAGAGCGGCTAGTTGTGACACTTTATATTGTTCAGACATGGTACTGACAATACTGAGTAAGGTAGCTAAAAAGAGGAGTGGAAGGATAACATATTGCATGAACATTCCGCTCATATTCATTAAAAATAATATAACTGGATGGAAGAAAGCCGCTGATACAAGCCCTCCGGAAGCTGCTATTAATGCAAGCAGCAGGGGAACAAGGGCAAGCACAAAGGAGATCATCGTCCCGATTGCTTCATTTGTGTAGCTGATGGCGATATGAAAACTATTAAGAGCCAGAATGACCAATACCATATAGATAATCGAATAGGCAATTTTACTTATTGCGCTTTTCTCAAAGGCATTTTGCATGGATTGAAGAAACATACTAAAAATGGTTAACATAATCAATGAACCAAGTAATTTTCCATTCGCTACAAACTCTTGAAAGGCATATTTTAAGACTCCTTGTCCCCATTGTTTAATAGAGAATTTTTTATCACCTTTAACAAAATCATACAGGCTTCCTTTTTGGCTTTCTGGGAGGAAGCCGCCATATTTATTGGTAATATCTTCCCAAAATTGTTTTAGTTCTGTTATATCCAAGGTTTTTAGCTGATTATCTACCAATTCCTGCGGAGATAGCGGGTTAGAGGTGTCTTTGGTGTCTTTGGATTCTTCCGCAGCTTGGACAGTTGGAATAGATAAAAAAAAGAATAAAAGAATCATAATAGGAATCATCTGCAGTCTCTGCTTCATTTTTACACCTCTTCTTTAAGGCCTCATTAGCTCGGAATTAGTTTGATAATAGTTTCGATTAATACGGTTAGAATTGGGATCGCCATGGCTAAAATAATTATTTTTCCTGCTAATTCAATTTTCGAGGCGAGTGCTCCTTGACCAGCATCTTTGGTAATTTGCGCCGCAAATTCGGCAATATAAGCAATTCCAATGATTTTTAAAATGGTTTCAACATAAACCATATTCACTTTTGCATTCACTGCTAACTTTTCTAGCATATGGATAATTTCAAAAATCTTATCCACTAAAAAGAGAAAAATAACACAGCCGACAAAAACGACTAAAAGAAAGGCAAAATTAGGTTTTTGCTCTTTAATGATTAAAGCAAGAAAAGTTGCGATGAGAGCTACACCGACTATTTTGATGATTTCAATAGTAGAGCCCCCCTTTCTATTGAAACAAAAAGACTGATTTAATTTTCTGGAAAAGGTCATCCACTATTGACGCAACCTGAAATAAAATATAGATAAACCCGAATAGAGTAACCCATTGGGCGTATTCCTTTTTTCCAACTTGGTCAAGAACAGTATGCAGAAAGGCAACGACTATTCCTACACCGGCAATCTTAAAAATAATATCTACTTCTAAACCCATTGCTTTTCCCCCTAAAATAATAAAATTATCAGTAATAATCCCGATAAGAAGCCAAGGCTCTTTACCATTTTTTCATATTTTGCCTGCCGGTCGATGGCGTCTGCTTCTTCTCTTTCTAGATGAGAAAGAGTTAGCATAATATGTTTTTGTTGGGAAAAGCGATCATGGCGGCCAAGAGTTTCCCCAAATTGCTTCATAATTTCAAATTCTCCCTGTTTTAAAGCTGTTTTCTTCCAAACCTCTTTTAAACTAGTTTCCCAGGCTTCCTTTACCGTTGTCTCTGTGTCTGTTAGCTTCTTCCCAAATGCTTCAAAAAATGTTGAAAGTGGCTTTGAGAGCTGAACAGCTAATCTCCGAGCTGCTTCATGCAATGGCGTGTGGCTATACATTATCTCAGCCTCAAGGGACTGCAGGGCCGATCTTAACGCCCTTAGCTGCTTGGGGCGTTCGCTAAAATTTCGCGCTGCCTCAAACCCCGTCCAAGTCGTCGCAACAATAATGATGATCGCACCAATTAACTTAATCATTTATGTCACTCTCACTTTTTGCTTCAATTCATGTCCATTTGCATCGAGAATATAGGTAATGGTTCCAGGCCCAGATGCCCTGCTAAGAATCACAAACCGCTCAAAAATTCTTTGGTCAATAATATCTCTCAGCGATGGCCGGTTTCTTATTTCTTCCATGCTCGTCCCATGTGTGGTCATGATTAGTTTTATTCCTGCATGTACGGCCTCTTGGATGGCCTCTGCATCTTCCTTGCGGCCAATTTCGTCGACAATTAAGACATCCGGGCTCATTGAGCGAATCATCATCATCATTCCTTCAGCCTTTGGACAGGCATCCAACACATCCAGCCGATGGCCAAAGGTCAATTGAGGAACTCCATTGACACATCCTGCAATTTCACTCCGTTCATCAACAATTCCTACTTTCCTTGCCTGAATGCCTTTAACTCGATCCCCGGATGATATGATTCTCGCTATATCACGCAACAGAGTTGTTTTCCCTGTTTGTGGTGGTCCAATAACCATCGTATGCATCCAGTTTTTATGGAAAATATAAGGAATTATTGGTTCGGCAATTCCTACCTTTTCCCTAGCAATCCTTATGTTAAAAGAGGAAATATCCCTAATCGCCTTGACCTTTCCCTCTTCAAGTATGACTTTACCAGCCAGCCCAATACGATGTCCGCCAGAAACGGTAATATATCCGCGTTTGAGCTCTTCCTCAAGCGTATAAATGGAGAAATGGCTTATTTTATTCATTAAATGAAAAGCATCTTCGGGCTGAATAAGATAAGACAAAAATCTTGGTGCTCCTTTTAGCGTCATTTCAATCGGTCGGTTAATGCGGATGCGGATTTCCTCTAATTCTTCTTTTTCGTTAGGAGGGATTTGGCTAATTAGGTCAGTAATTTTTTTGGGTAAAAAGTTAAGAATCGTTTCCACGAGAGCTTCCTCCTTGTTTTTTGCCTTTCTCATTATTTAAAATGTATGCCTGCTTGGACACAATATGACTTTCAAATCTGTTAATTCTTTTAAAAAATATCCTTTCATTCTATTTTTTTTGCACTTTTTTACTAGATTACATAAAAGAATTTTGAAAATGGAACATATACAGAGGTCTCGCCGTATTTTATAGTGAGCTTGAAGGTTAAGGAGGAAGGAAGAAAGAAGATGTATTATAATCAGCCGCCACCTCATAATGGGCTTCAAGGCCAGGATTCCTATTTGATAAAAGTAACCGGGGACGGAGAACTGGCAGTACAACCTGACTCGGCTTCCGTCAACTTAGGGATCATTACTGAAAATAAGGAACTGCTAGCGGCTCAGCAGCGAAATTCACAAGAATCAAAAAAAGTCATCCACTCCCTTTTATCACTTGGGATTCCTCAAAACCATATCCAAACATTCGATTACCGCATTGAATCAGATTACGATTATGAGCAGGGAAAACAAATTTTTCGCGGCTATAAAATAACTCATATTTTACAGATACAATTAGAGGATTTATCTTTGATAGGAAAGGTAGTCGACACTGGGGTTCAAAACGGAGTAAACTATGTATCAAACGTACAATTTAAAGCAAAAAATAAAGACTCCTATTACCAGAAGGCCCTTACTTTAGCAATAAATAATGCGATTGAAAAGGCGAAAACGATTGCGGGTACATTAAATGTGACCCTATTTCCCATTCCTAGTTTAGTCATCGAAGGGGGAGGCGTCGTCCAGCCTTTTTATCATCAACCGGAAACACTTGTAAAGGGGATTAGTTCCACGCAATTTGAACCCGGACAAATACTGGTGAAGGCCAATATTACAGCTGAATTTCATTATAAACCGAAATATTAGAAAAAGGATTGAACCGTAGCTTGATGGTTCAATCCTTTTTGCGGAAAATTATTTATCATATTTCTTTGCCCAATTATAAAGGGTCATTTCAGTGACTGGTCCATTATAGTGTTCTCTAATGATTCCTTTTTTATCAATCACAAAGGTTTCAGGCTGCCCAGTAACATTATACAATTTCGATACCTTGGCATTATAATCGAATAAATAGTTCATTCCTGCCTTATTGTTCTCAGTGACTTTATTAATTTTATCCTTCGTTTCACCGCGATTAATCATGAGGAGAGGATATTTATCACCATATTCCTTTTGAAAGGCTTCCAACTCTGGAAGCTCCTCCTTACAAGGGGCACACCATGATGCAAAATAATTCAAAATAACAACCTCTCCCTTATAATCTGAGAGTTTGGTGTTACTTCCAGTTAAATTAGGTAGGTCAAAATTATAAGCCTTATCACCCACATCTGTATGCTTGCCTTTTGTTACTAGACTATATCCAAAAAAGCCAAACATTCCTACAATAAGAATCAATACGAGTAATTTGATGACTCGCTGGTTCATCGTATTTCCCCCTGACACCCGTAAGGTTTTCTGCAAAAGGCCTGTTTAATCAACAGGCCAATTTTTCATTTATCAAGCTGCTTTAAAAACTCAATTTCTTTTTTAAGCTTGTTGTGCTTTTTACCGATAATAAACATATAGCCAAAAATAACCACCCATGCCACTGAATAAGCTGCAAACATATATTCATAATTCATGATAAGAATCCTCCTATTTCTCTAATTCTTCTCTTAATTTTTCTTTATAGCGGTCCACTTTAATTTTCATATTCTCAAAAGAAACACCCTTATTAAGAAGGTAAGCATAAAGAATGGTGAAAGCTGTAATCGTGACTAGTAATGCGACAAGCATACTACTTTCAATCCCGCCACCTTGTTGAGATGGTCCGTCACCAAAAACAATTGGATGGAATTTAGTCTGCCACCAGCGAATCGCAAAAAATACAATGGGAACGTCTGCAAAACCAATAATTCCAAAAACGGAAGCAAGTCTCGCCTTTTTATCCCAAACTCCATCCATTTGGCGAATCATAATATAGGCAATGTAGATGAAGAAAAGGATTAATGTTGTGATTAACCGTGGTTCCCAAACCCACCAAGTATTCCATGCTGATTTTGCCCAAATCGGACCTGTTGTTAATACAATGATCGTAAACACAATTCCGATTTCTGCTGATACATAAGCATAAGTGTCAAAAATTCGCTTGCGCTTGATTAAAAACAAAATACTGAATACAAAGGTGACAAAAAACGCCATGAAAGCTAGCCAAGCTGAACTTACATGAAAATAGAAGATTTTTTGTGCGGCATGCATCGTTGTTTCTTCCGCAGCAAAGATAAAGATAAAATAAAGAGAAATGAGCATGGAAATGACTGTAGCACCAAACAATATTTTTGATAAATTTGTTGATTTTGCATCAGACAACTGTGTTCCAGTAAGCACCGCTTTCTCTCGTTCGAGATTCATACTCATCACTTAAACCTCCAGCACATAATCAATTAATAAGAAACAAACAACAAAGAAGATAACATCATAAGCAGTGACCAATTGGATCCAGGCAATAGCACTTGAAAGCTTTTCCATATTCGTTAAAATAATTTTGGTAGCCTGAACCACACCGATTAATATTGGAGTTGTAATCGGGAAAAGCAAAAGCGGCAGCAGCATTTCACTGCTTTTCGAATTTGCAGCTAAAGCCGCTAAGAAGGTTCCGATAGCGATAAATCCAAAGCTTCCCAGGAATATAACTAAAACAAAATATCCAAGGCTGCCGTTAAATTTAAAATCAAATAATAAGAATAAAAACGGAATTGAAACGATTTCAACGACAAGCATCATCGCAAAATTGGCTAAGAATTTCCCTAAATAAATGCTTGAAGACTCCATTGGTGCTACTAGTAAACCTTGCATCGTGTCATTTCGTTGCTCCGAAATGAACGATCGATTCAGACCTAAAATACCAGCAAACACGATAATCACCCAAATGACTCCTGGAATGACAGCCTTTGTTGTATTATTGGCAGGGTCAAAGGCGAAGCTAAAAACAACAATAACAAGTCCAGCGAAGATGATTTGTGTGGTAAGTATTTGTTTCGTTTTTAGCTCCGAATATAAATCCTTTTTGGCTAGAAGAAGGGCTGTTCTGAATAGATTCATGATACTCCCTCCATTTGCAGCCCATATTTTTCGGAAACAAAACCTAAGTTTCGATTTTCTATTTTAAAGTCATCGACAATCCTGCCATTTTTCACAATAATAATTCGGTCACAGATTTCTGCTGCTTGTTTGAAATCGTGTGTAACCATTAACGTTGTCGCACCTTTTTCTTTCATGGAAAGAATTACATTGTTTAAAATTGAAATTGCCCCTTGATCCAAGCCGGTATGTGGTTCGTCTAGTAGCAGGATTTCTGGATCATGGATAATCGCTCGGGCGATGGCAATCCTCTGAATCATACCGCGTGAAAAATTCTTAACCGGTTCATTTAAAAAGAAGGATAATCCTACTTCCTTTACAAGATTGCTCGCTTTTTGTTCAACATTATTTACTCCATAAATATTCCCAAAGAATACTAGATTTTCTAATGGTGAATAATGATCGTACAACAAGCTGGAATGAGGTAAATAACCTAATAATTTTTTTATTTCGATATGATCTTTTTTCAAATCTAAGCCATTTATCTTTATTAATCCTGATGTGGGCTTAATTAATGTTGCCAGCACCTTTAGAAGTGTACTTTTCCCAGCACCGTTTGGACCCAAGATGGCTACCGTTTCGCCTTTTTTTATTGAGAGGTCCACACCACGCAAGATTAGCTTATTATCAGCTTGCTTCGTTAGCTTTTTTATTTCAATCATAAGAGTCCCTCCACAAGCAATTACTCAACAAAATTACGTAAATTTAATTTCACCTGGACTAAATGTTGTTTATAAGCTTCAAGCTTTGCATGGTATTCTGCTTCTGTAAGCTTTCCATCACCAAAGGTATCTTCTAATTCTATTATTTTATCCATAATAGCTTTTTGCTTTGCCATTAAGAGCTTGAATGCTTTCTCTTCCTTATCAGATCCGAGTCTTTCCTCTTCCAACCTTGCTTTTCTTCTAAAATAGGCAAAATAGACAATTCCCGCGATGATTATTGCCCCAATAATAATCAAAAAAACATGTGGGTTAAAGCGATGTAAGGGTGACTGTGCCCACATCCTTAGGTGACCTGCATTATGGAAGGCAGGTGCCGTGTGTGTAACGGCACTATTTTTTCCGTTTTCACTAGTAGTTTGTGACTGTTTTGTTTCACTTGGAGCTGGCTGCACGTCTTTGTTATAAACAAGTGTGAACGTCTGATTTGCTTTAATGTTTTCGATACTGTATCCAAAATAATTTTGATCATCAAATTTGAAGAGGCCTTGACTTGTTGCTACTAAGCCTTTCACTTCAACGCTCCCTCTACCTTCAGGAACAAGAATTTGCATCATTTGAACCGGATAATCTCCTGTTAGATTAATTTCCGTGCCCTTTGCCATTCGATAGCTGTACGGTAGGACAACCGTTTGATTTGCTGGGACTGGTGTTGTTGTGATAAAGCCTTTGTCAACCTGTTTAAAGGCAATTTTGTTATCTAAAAAATTAAGATCCTTTGCACCCTCTGGAAGGGCAACTTTTAAGACTGCCTCATCCTTTCCATCACCCTTATATTCCTCAGCAGAGGTATTGGAATAGGTCACCATATTCATCATATTGGTTGAACCATCTTCAGCAGGACTCAAAACGATGTAGTGCATATCAACTCTAATCTTTGAATCTGATGCTGCTAAACCGTGAAACGGAATTAACAGCATCAGTCCTAGGAAGAAGACGGTGATTTTCTTGATCACTTTCCTTCCCCCTTTTTCGTCTTGTAGCTTTTCATTTGAGCTTCGATTTCTTTTTCCACTTCTGCCATTAAATCTTGGTCAACTTGAGAATCAGTCATTTGTTCTTCTTCCTTCATTATCTTGGCAACTTCTGATTCATATTGTCGCTTTAAATGTTTATAATCAGCATGGGAGATTTTATCCATTTTATATTCAAACTCTATTTCATTAAGTGTTGTCAAGAGAGCTTCTTTCGTTGTTGCTAAATCCTGCCCCTTTGCACTTACCTGTAAATAATTATCCCACTTAAATAAGGGTGATAAGATAAGAAATAGACAAGTGAGCGCCAAGGCTGCTGTAAAAATCATCGATATGATTGAGATATCATGCATTTTGTTTCACATCCTAAAGATACTTTTTGCGTTCTTCATCGATCATGGAAGAGAGGATTTCCCCTTCTACTTCATCTTCGGTGTTTTGATATTCAATGACAGGTTCTTCTGTTCTTTTTTTCTTGACCCATTTACGGATAATGATAAACAATGCAAGTGCAGCTGCTCCTAAAACAACAAAGGGAAGAACCCAAGCAGTTAAGCTAAAACCGCTTTTTTCTGGGGAAGTCAAGATTTCCTCACCATAAATATTGACATAATATTTACGGATTTTATCCTTATCCCAGCCTTTATTCATCATACCAACTAAATCTGCTTTAAACTCAGTAGTTAAATTGCATGTATTTGGGTCGCATTCATAGTGATCTTGACCACAACCGCATGTACAGGCGAACTGAGAGGCAACTGCTTTAAATTCAGCTGATTTATAGTCGAACTGTTTTGCTTCCACACGAAAGAACGAACCTTGAAAGATAAACGCAATGATAAGGAGCCCTAGACAAAATTTACTTTTCATATTAAGACACCTCTTTGCGTACTCCAGTGTATCTTGGAGTAACATTTCCATATTTCCCGTTCCAGACCGCGAACAGAGCACCGATAACAATCATAAAAGAACCAAACCATAACCAGTTCATCATTGGATTAATTTTTACAACAAAGGTAGCTTTACCGTCATCTTCCCAAGCACTAAGGACAATGTAGAGGTCTTCCTTAACCGAGGAAATGATGGCAACCTCGGATGATGGCTGGTCCCAGTTACCATAAAAGACCTTTTCCGGCTGGTAGGTACCTAGTCTTTTACCATTCTTAAAAACTGTTATGTCTGCATATACAATATCGTTGATTCCTTCTTTTTTCTGGTCAAGACGCTCGTAATTGAGACGATAATCTTTTAATTCAATGGATTGTCCTAATGCTACCGTTTTCATTGTTTCTACATCATAGTTTTGTGAACCAATAATTCCCATAGTGATAAAGGCAATTCCAAGATGAACGATATATCCTCCGTACCTGCGGCGATTTCGGATCATTAATCGGTAAAGGGCAACAAGAGGTTTTTCGTTTGTCATCTTTCTTCTTGCTTTGACTCCTCGATAAAACTCTAAGTAGTGTGTGATCAATAATAGAATGATAACCCCGTAACCAATGACTGCCCATGCTTTTTGAATGCCTAAAACGACCATTAGAATCATGCCGACGACAGCTAGAATTGCTGGAATCATGAAGTTTTTCCTGAGATTTTTTACTGTTGACCTTTGCCAAGCCAGCATCGGACAAACGGCCATAACAAACATCATCGATAATAGAATCGGTGCTTCTACTTTATTAAAGAATGGGAGCCCAACCGTTACTTTCGTCCCGCGAACCGCTTCAGATACCAACGGGAAAATCGTTCCCCAGAATACCGCAAATGCAGCGCCTACAAGTAATAGGTTGTTAACTAAGAAACTACTTTCTTTTGAAACAAAGGATTGGAATTCCCCTGCACTCCGTTTTAGTAGATTATAACGGCTCATTAACACGTATAATGCAAGGATTACTGCAACGCCCATGAAGATCAAGAAATATAATCCTAGATTTGAATTTGCGAAGGCATGAACAGATGTCAGAACGCCGCTTCGTACTAGGAAAGTACCGAATAATGTTAGTGCATATGAAACGATAATTAAACTGATATTCCATATTTTTAGCATGTTTTTCCGTTCTTGAATCATAACGGAATGCAAGAAAGCGGTTGCTGTTAACCAAGGCATAAATGATGCATTTTCAACTGGATCCCATGCCCAGTAGCCGCCCCATCCAAGCTCAACATAGGCCCATTGTCCGCCAAAGATATTTCCAAGGCTCAAGAAAAGCCAAGCAATAATCGTCCAGCGTCTTGTCATTTTAATCCAGAAATCATCGACATTTTTCAAGATTAATGCTGCCATTGCAAAGGCAAATGGGATGGCAAGGCCGACATATCCAAGGTATAGTGTCACTGGATGAATGATCATACCGGGATTTTGGAGCATTGGATTTAAGCCTTTACCTTCTAGTGGAACGGTATCTAATAGAAGGAATGGTTTTGCCACAAAACCAAGGATGAAAAAGAAGAAAACCGCGTTAGCTAGTAGGATGGCTGAAATATACGGAACCATCGGGTTTCCTTTCATCTTTCTTGAAAAAGCAATCATAATTGTGTAAAGGGTTAAGAAGAAAGTCCACAATAACAATGAACCCGCATTACCAGCCCATAGGGCGGTAAGTTTATAAATGATTGGAAGCTCACTACTTGTATAATCACTTACGTATTGATATTGGAATTGCGATGTTCCTAAAAGGTAGAACAAGGAAATCATCGCAAAGGCCGCACAAACAAATAATGCGATTAATCCACCTTTACCACTGTTAATGAGCTTTTGATTTTTTGTGCTAATCCCCAAAGTGGTAATTAGAAGTGAATAAATCGCAATGGCTAATCCTATATAAATGGTTGCGTTAGCAAATAAAAACATTTCATCACCTTCTTATGTGTGCCTGTTATTTTTCTTTCGGTGGTTGATTTAACTTATCTTTATGTGTTTCAGGGTCATAGTCTTTGCTGTCTTTTCCTTCATACTTAGATGGACATCTTGTTTTTACTGACTCCGCTTCAAAAGTATCCTTTTTTGTTGGAGATCCTTGAAGTATAGTAATAACACCTTCAGAGAAGTTATCTGGTTTTGGACCGTTATGAATCACATGCATGACATGACCTTCGTTATCTTTTACATCAAATTTCAACTCAATTTTGTCAGGATTCCATTTAATAGAGTCTTCAATTAATAATCCTTCTACGGTAACGAAATCGTCTTTATGCTGATCTTGGGTAGCCATCAATTGTTTTAGCGTCAATTCCACTCCACTTGACCCTGGAGTTGCTGCCATAAGTAGGAAAACAATAGCACCAGCAATAATAAAACCACCAAGCATGACAATCGTATTCTTTTTCATTTTTCTCACCTCATTAAAGTAATTTTTTCATTTCTTCTTCATACATTTCTTGGTCTATCTTTCCGGTTAAAAGTTTCTTGCGCAATTCCTTTTTTTCTTCAGCATTTGAAACCTTGTTGTCTTTTTTGGCAGTTGACTTATTTGGCTGATGATTTTTATGTTTTGTTCCCTTTGCTGTTGTATGAGAGGATTGAGCGTTCCCTTTCAATCCTAAGTAAACGAAAAGACCTGCAATGATAAGAGCGATCCCGATAATTGATGCCCCGCCAACTCCGATAATTGGACTTGAAGAGCTACCCTTCCCACCTTTTACAACCTGATCAGTTGCCGTACCATTGTTTACTCCTGTATGGTTTTCATCCTTTGGCGGCTGTGCCTTGTTTATGGCCTCCATTGTTGATTCAGTGCCATCTTTCTTATAGGAGAAGGAATACTTCAAGTTTTCTCCAGCTTTTACTTTATTGTATTGGTAGTAATAGAGTTCTTCGCCATATTCATTTTTGGAATTATTTGAAGCTTTAGGCTCTATCTTGATCTCCTTAGCATTCATAGGGGCATAAAAGATAACATCAAGTAGTTCGATATCACTATTATTAATGAGTTCATATGTAAAGCTCTTTTTATCTTTAACATCAATATTTTTCGTGTAGTATTCGATAACAAATTTGTATGTCTCGTTATTTTTTATCGGTTTTGCTGGTTTCCAGCTAATCATTCCCTTTTCTTTATCTACATCATATGGACGCTGTACTTCCGGTTTATTTTCTTCAGGAAATTCTGCAACTAATGCAGCCTCAAAGCCTTTTTCATTTGAAGGAACTGAAATTTCTACTTTCCCGTCATAATCCTGACCACTTTTGTTGGTAATTGTTCCATATTGTCCCACTAGAAGTGAAGGGATATCTCTTGACCAGCCCTCTGGATAATCGAATTCTGGCATAACTTGAACCTGCATTTCCTTAATCGGAAATTTCTCTGCCTGAAAGGCTGTTTCAGCATTAGCCTTCGGAATGATAAAACTAGATAAAAATGATGCAATCACGAAAAATGCCAACGACTTTTTCTTAAGCATATTAATCCTCCTTGACTTGGAAAACTCATCACTAGGAAGAACTATTTTCCACTATAGTCCTCTTTGAAATAAATATAATCGTTATTTACCACTATTTGTTGATTTACTCTTGAACATTTTGTTAAAGGATTAAAAACGTTCCTGTTTCGTCAAAAAACCACCACAAAATGTTCACAATTCAAAAAACGGAAGCCCATTTAGCGGCGAATGGACTGGAGCTAGTCGGTTATCAAAGTTCAAAGTATAGAAATTTTGAAACAAAAAAAAACCCGAACCCAATCGGTAGGTTCAAGGTGTAAGATAATCATTTATTTTTTCATTTTTGGGCTTTATTGTGCGAAGATAGCTAATAATGTCGGTTATATCCTTTTTACTTAACTGACGAGCACCTTCAAGGCCTTTTAATGACGGACCCATGCGAGTCTCTTCACGTCCATAAGCAATGCCAATCCACATCTGCTTATCAGTAGTATACTGCAAGTACTGGGGATTAGAGAGAACTGTTCCCATTTTCAATTTGCCTGCACCTGCTTCACCATGACAGTTAAGACAATACAAATTGTACTTCTTTAAACCACGCTCAGGATCACCGGAAATCGTTTTTGGAACATCAAAATCTATCTCTTTTGTTTGCCAATTTCTCATAAACGCTGTAAGATTATTCAAATCTTTTTCCTGCAATCTTGGTCCATAAGCAGGCATAGCAGTACCTTCTCTGCCATATTTCACGTAATTATATAAATCTTTATCAGATACAGCGCTTAAAAAATGCTGATTATTAATGGCTGTCCCAGCGTTTGACCCTTCTCCTTTACCGGTTTCACCGTGACAGACGAGACAATTATTGTTATAGACCTTTTCCCCAGCAGCAATAGCTTTTTCATTCTTGCTGTCAAAAATACCACTTTTTCCGATTCCGAAAATAACGACAATAATAATCAAAATATAGCTTCCGATTAATATTTTTTTCATGGGTTACTCCTTACTTGGGCTCAGGTGTTGGAGTCGGCTCCCCAAAATTTTTATATTTACCAGTAATTAGTTGATAAATTTTCTTAGGACTTTTACCATCAAGATGCATTTCTATCGCCTCCCGGGCGATATCGATACAGACGTCTCACGATATACTCATCGAATCCCATTCTTCTACAGCATTATTAGGACCCATTTTATTAATATAGCAATCAAGATTACTTTTATGACCATCCTGGGTGAAGCATCCGCAATAGCAAGGAACTTGTGCTATTACTTCTGGATATGTTGATGCTAGGATATAAGTCTCTTGAATTTTTTCAGAAGAATTCAAAACATAATCAGGTAGTGGTTTATGCTTTTTATCAAGGGTCACATCTTTAATTTTTGAGCTGCATCCTGCAGCCACGATAGCAATTAATATA
>NZ_DALZYO010000015.1:46114-49230 GCF_031988165.1 Neobacillus sp. | reverse complement strand
GCTGTGATTCGTTTCATATTTTGTGTCACCCCTTTCCTTTATTTATATACTAGTTCATCTTAACAAAAAGGTCTTAACCATAAGGCTGCAAATTCTTACTAATTAGTGAAGTTTTTTAGGTTGTGAAATTATTAATAATATTTTCTCTTGAAGCTTTTGTCTTTTGCAAAAATGAAAAACCACTGGAAATTTATTTTAAAATCTCCAATGGCTCTTTATTACATATCCTACTTAGGTTCAGGCGTTGGAGTTGGATCCCCTAGATTTTTATATTTTCCAGTAATTAATTGATAAATTTTCTTGGAATCTTTACCGCTAAGATGCATATCTATCGCCTCCCGGGCGATATTGACACATGTATCTCACGCTATACCATGTGAATCCCATTCCTCAACTGAATTATCTGGTCCCATATTATGAATAAAGCAATCAAGGTTACTCTTATGGCCATCAGCCTTACAACCACAATAGCAAGGAACTTGAGCGATAACCTCTGGATATGTAGATGCCATAATATATGTTTCTTGAATTTTATCGGAGGTATTTAATACATAATCAGGTAATGGCTCGTGTTTTTTATCAAGTTTCCAACTCTCGTCATCGAGTTTGGAGCCGCATCCTGCAGCCACTATAGCGATTAACGTGAACAGGAACAAAAAAGATGTGATTCGTTTCATACTCTGTTTCACCCCTTTCTATTTTATTTTTACTAGTTCATATTATGTTCTTAATATTAATGCTTAAATGTGCAGAATCTATCGAGAAAAAAGTAATAATTTTTGACTATAGAAAACTATATTAATTTTCCAAGATTTAAAGGCCAATAACACTTGCAACGGTGAACGATCCTACGTTTATTAGAAATGTCGTTATACAATTTTATTAAACAAAAAAAAATGCAGGAGATTCTCACACGAACCTGCTGCCATTTCAATTACATATTCATCATGTCATGACCGCTTGATGCACCTGAACCTAACGCTGGATCAACCATTCCAAAAATCATTGCCACGTGTGCAACTACTAGAAAAATACTAACAAAGATAGCATGAATTTTTAGTTTTTCTTCGACTGTTTTATTTCTAAAAATAATCCCTAAATCAAGCAATGCCATGCCAAGAAATGGAACAATTCCAAGCAGATAGAAAGTAACCGCTACAACATCAATCCAGCCTTTCCATTCTCCGCTTACAGTTAGTGGGATGTAAGCTGTTTTCATTAGGTAAATAAAAATTCCAGTAAAATATAACCCTGCAAATATACCGACTACTCGATTCACTTTTCTTAAGGTACCATCTAGATTTCTCGTAAATAATATTGCAAACTCCGAAATCGCCAGAGTTTCAGCACAAATCACTGGAATCGCCATAAAAATAATCAAGTTCCATGGTTGATTGTCAGCAAGCAGTCCCATATAATGCGTCATGTTCATGTTCATCTTCTCCTTTTTTATTATTGCACATTTAATATAATGAAAAAGTGTGCAGAAACTTAGGAGAAACTATGGATAAATTGTGTTAAGTGAAGGGTACAAAAAAAGCCTTAGTTCCGTTAATTAACGGCCTAAGGCTTTTAATTGAAAATTATGCTCTTGATACGTAAGATGAATCAGTTGTATTGATAATTAACTTATCCCCTTGATTAATGAAGAAAGGAACCTGAACAGAAAGACCAGTTTCAAGGGTAGCAGACTTGGTTCCACCTGAAGAAGTATCACCCTTAATTCCCGGTTCCGTTTCGGCAACTTCTAAAACAACATTGTTTGGCAATTCCACGCCAAGGGTTTCATAATTAAACATCATAATATGTACTTCCATGTTTTCTTTTAAAAACTTTAATTCATATTCAATGTTTGTAGCAGGAAGTTCCACCTGTTCGTAGGATTCCATATCCATAAATACATGCTGGTCACCACTTGCATAAAGATACTGCATTTTGCGGTTATCGATTTGTGCTTTTTCTACTTTCTCACCAGCACGGAAGGTTTTTTCTTGAATTGCTCCATTACGAAGGTTACGTAGCTTAGAACGAACAAAAGCTGCTCCCTTACCTGGCTTTACGTGCTGGAAATCCAAAACACGCCATAGACCGCCATCCACTTCAATTGTTAATCCTGTTTTAAAATCGTTAACAGAAATCATCTTTAAATCCTCCTATGGTCTTACAATATAATTAGTTCTTTTGTTGAATGAGTAAGTGCCTCATTACCATCTTTGGTTATATGAGTGTCATCTTCAATCCGAACGCCGCCAAGTCCTGGGATGTAGATACCTGGTTCACATGTTACCACCATTCCAGGTTCTAAAATGATATCGGACTTCATGGATAAACTAGGACCTTCGTGAACCTCAAGGCCAATTCCGTGCCCAGTTGAATGTCCAAAGTATTCCCCATAACCTTTTTCTGTGATGTAGTCTCTCGTTAAAGCATCTGCTTCCCTGCCTGTCATCCCTGGTTTGAAACCGTCCATCCCTCGCAATTGTGCGTTCAGAACAATATCGTAAATTTCTTTCAACTTCGCATCAGGCTCGCCAACAGCAACCGTCCGAGTAATATCAGAGACATATCCATTATAGTAGGCACCATAATCCATTGTGACAATATCTCCAGCTTCGATCACTTTGTCACTGGCAACACCGTGTGGAAGTGCAGAACGGTGCCCAGAAGCAACAATCGTAGAAAAGGAAGAAGATGTAGCACCGGCTCTTCTCATAAAGAACTCTAATTCATTCGATACCTCTAATTCCGTTTTCCCAGGACGAATAAAATCTAAGATATGTTTAAATGCAGCATCAGCAATATCTGCCGCTACCTTTAATATCTTAATCTCTGCTTCCGTCTTAATCAAGCGTAACTTTTCAATTACACCCGAAATAGGAACAAGTTCAGCTTCAACTTCTTTGTCATACAATTTAAAGGAAGAGTATGTTAAATAATCCTCTTCAAATCCAAGCTTTTGAATTCCTAATTTTTTTACTTGCTCCGCAACTTCTTCGGGAATGGAATTAGAAAATTTTATGATTTCAAAATCTTGACATTGCTTTCTTGCTTGCTCAATATAGCGGAAATCGGTAATAAACTGAGCCTTTTCAGCACTAATTAATACAACTCCTGCC